>DATFWM010000500.1:0-3667 GCA_035259295.1 Blastocatellia bacterium
CGTCTTAATTTTGGACATCGCTATGCCTGAAGAGGACGGTTACACAGTCCTAAAGAAGGTGCGCGCATTGGAAGGGCAGCGAGGCGAAGGCATGCATCCGATCCCGGCGATAGCGCTGACGGCTTTCGCACGGAGCGAAGACCGTCTGCGCGCCCTTCAGGCAGGCTTTCATATGCACGTCGCTAAACCAGTCGAGCCAGCTGAACTGGCCATGGTCATCGCCGGCCTGACGAACCGGCGACCTGGGGAGAGCAAGCGGAAAAAATAATCGACATTATCGTTTTTTGCACGCACTTCAAGACGTTAGGACTTCTGGGCGAATGCAAACTCAAGGTCGGACAACCACGCGATGCCATCCTGCCACTCGCTGCCGCGATCGGCTTGGGTACAAGAGGCGATCAAGTTTGCAGATTTGGCGCTGAAGACAAATCCGAATTTCAAAGCCGTTCGCAAGCTTCGCGACTCGATCGAGAATCCGTAATCGGTCGTCCATTTCCAACGTTAAGCAGGTTCGATGAGCGTCTTTTTCCGTAAGCGTCCGGTCAAAACCGTATTGAAGAACGAATGAGTCGATGTAAGACGGCGGAGTCGCGGCATTTTATTTTCAGTCTTCTTCGTCGAGCATCCACCTACGCCAACGATAAAGTAAGCTCTTGCGTGACCCCGATTCGCCGTGGTGCCAGTACCTCCAATAGTAACGAAAGCCAACAACCGCGATAGCCAATGTCAAAACGAGGCGCAAGGTGATTAAGAACAAATTGACCTCTCCCTGATACCGACGTGGTGTCATGGCGAGCGTGATGAGGATGAAGAAGGCGAGAATCGTCCAGGTTATTCGCGGCACTTTGTGTTTTCTAGGCAAGCTGAACTCCACTAGCTTGGTTCAATCAAAGCCTGTTCCAGAATCTCACGCACATCATCAGTCAACGTGAATTCAATCTCAAGTCGGCCGCGCCTAAGATCGTAACCAACGCTGCGAATCTGAACATCCGTCACAGGCTGACGTTTGATATCGAGAGGCTCAACGCACACCAATGAAAGTACAGATTCAGAATAGACCATTCACAATGGCTCAATCAGCGTCTTTTCGAAGATCTCACGAAAGCATCGCGGACATTTCGCCGGCACCTCTAGGAGGTAATCCGTCACGATGGGATCTGAACCGGTAATGCGATCAAGAACGGCATTGAACGGCCACTCCGCACCTTCTGGGTTACAGTGCTCGCAGGATTTGATGAATCCCTCGGCGTTGAGTACTGTCTCGTGTTCAACGAGGACAACGACCTGCTCTTCAGGAGTTGGATTAAAGAACTCGCGTGGCATCGTGTCTACTCCCGCCACAAAATTTCGCTTCTTCAGCGTCAATACGGAATTAATTGGTTTGGTTAGTTGCGAGAGCTTACAGCAAATGTGTCGAGTGGAAAATAGGACAAGCGTCCCACAATCGTGAACAGCGTCGGCGGTAGATTTTTTACCGTCCAAAGAACGTTCACTTAATCAGATGCGTCTCGCACCCAAACATCTCCCGCACTTAATGAACGCCTGGAGTTCCGTGTCTTTGAGTTGCCTTGGAGTTTGTAGACAGCTTCAGCCGGAGTGGGGCCTCCTATTCGCTCTAAAAAGCTTCCTTTGGCCGTGTCCTTAGATAAATCTAGGGCCGGTGACCTCGATCTTGCAGTTCCGACGAGCGGCCCGTGTCGTACCCGCCATCCTGCTGTGTGCGCTCGCCGGATGCACTCCTCGACGAGCAGCGATTCCCCCGGCTCCACCGGCCGATACTACGCCTCCGCCGCCTCCGCCACACCGTGAGGTCGCTATCCTGTTCAACGGTGAACCGGGCTATGCCGAAGTAGCAACGCAGCTGAAGGCCCTTCTTCCTGCCGAGAGCTATAAGCTGACTCTGGCCGATGTGGAGTCGGAGACAGTGCCGCAGATCCTTGGCGCGCTTCGCACGAGACCGGCGCTGTTCGTCGTTGCTATAGGTTTGCCGGCCGCCAGGATCGCGCGCGATCAGTTCAAAGGACCCGTCGTATTCGCACAGGTATTTAACTATCAGGAACTGCTTGTTGATGGGCGAACCATTCGAGGCGTAACGGCGATGCCTCCGCTGGATTTGCAGGTCCGGGACTGGAAGAAGCTGGATCCCAAGCTTCGACGCATTGGCCTTATTGTGAGCGAGCGCCACTCCGATCTGATAGTCGAGGCACAGCGCGCGGCCGAGTCGGCGGATGTAACGATCCGGCATGCGACGTCTGATTCAGATCGCGAGACTCTCTATCAGTTCAAGAGGCTCGCACCGGAAATCGATGGTCTGTGGCTTGTCCCCGACGACAAGATTCTCAGCCCGGCGATGCTGCACGAGTTGCTGAGCTACGCCTCGTCGCATGGCGTGCGCGTTTGCGTCTTCAGCGATGCGTTGTTGCCATGGGGCGCTCTGCTGAGTGCAAGCCCCACGACGGACGACATCGCACGGACCGTGCGCCGTGTCCTGGAGTCCATGATCGCGGGTGACACCAAGACCGTGCCCGCGCTGACACCGCTTTCAGAACTTTCCGTTCACATCAATGAGCAGGTCGCCGGCCGCTTCGGCCTGTCAGCCCCACCGCGCGGATCGTGGGTTGTACGCGGCGGCCGATGAAAGGACTTTGGTCGAGATCCGCCGCCCGCCGCAGTCTCATCACAGACATTCTCAGCCTTCAGTTTGTGATCGTCGCGGCGATCACGGTGATCGCTTTCGCCGGACTGACTTGGATCTCGGGCGCGGTCATCCGGAACAATCTGGCTCATTGGGCCGAACAATGGGCGGGTGAGCTCAACGAGTTGGGCGCACCGTTCTACCTGCACGATCGCAATGATGCGGTGTTGGACATCGAGCGTTTCGTTCAGAAGTATCCCGAAGTCCACAGCGTCACGTGGTATCGCCCGGACGGCTCTGTGTTTAGGTCAATTGACAAGAACGGTCCGACTGATTCTCGGCTTCCGCCTCTTCCACCTGCGATAATCGCCGAGCTTTCGGCAAAAGCCGGTGTGAGCCCCGCATATCTCCTTCGAGAGGACATTGAGCGAGACCGCCGATTTCGACTGTCGGGCCCGATCTGGGCGGAGTCCTTTGCGAGCGACGGACTGTTCGGCCTCAAGCAGAGCGGCGCAAAAACCAAGGTCGACCTGCTGGGCTTCGTCGCAGTTGATCTTGATTTCTCGGACTATCAGAGCGCCTTCCAACGGAGACTGGCGCTGGCCGGCGTCGCTCTGCTGGCATTGCTGCTGACGTCTTGGATCACCGGACGCGTTCTGCTGAAGCGCGCGCTGCGGCCGCTGGCCGAGCTGCAGGAGCCGCTCGCAGACATCGCTCGCGGCAAGATGGACATTAGGTTTCCAGTTCCCCGACACATAGAAACTCAGGCCATCGTGACAGCGCTTCGCGACACTCTGTCCGCACTGGAGAAGCGCGAGCAACACCTGTTGCACATCGCGAATCATGATGCCCTCACGGGTCTTTACAGCCGGCATCGTCTGGTCGCGGTGCTCGAAGCCGAGATCGCTTCGTGTGCCGAAAACGGGACGCGAAGCGCCTTGTGCTTCGTCGACCTCGACCAATTCAAGTACATCAACGACACCTGCGGGCATCCTGCGGGCGATCAGTTGCTCAAGCTCGCGGCCCAGCAAC
>DATFWM010000501.1:0-5170 GCA_035259295.1 Blastocatellia bacterium
GATACGGTGACGTGAAGCCTGCGCCGAAGAGTTCGTTGATAGCGGCAAACATGAAATGAGTGATCCGTGATGCGCGAAGCGTGACGATTGATTCGTTGGTGATGCATTGGGCGTGAATCCATCACGTATCACGTTTCACGCATCACGAATCAACTCTATGAAACGAATCCTCACCGCCCTCGTTGCGCTTCCGATACTGTTTTATGCCGTCTGGAGCAGTTCTCCTTACTTCTTCGTTGCTCTGACATTCATCGCGGTGGTGCTCGCATTGAGCGAGTTCTATGGTCTCGCATCCAGGCTTGGCTGCAAGCAGCAACCAGTTGCCGGATACGCGGCAGCGGTAGTAGTGATCGCAAGTTTCCTGTTCGAAGAGCCCGTGCTTGCTGTCGCAGCGATGATCGGCCTGGCGATCGTTGCTCTGGCTTCTGCTCTAGCCAATCCAGATGAGATGAATAAATCCCTGGTGAGCGTCTCGATCACGGCATTCGGCGTGATCTACATCGCTCTCCTTGCGGGCTGTCTCGTCGGGGTTCGAATGATACCGAACCTTCTCGCCTCGAAGCTGCTGACTATGTTTTTTGCGATGGTGATGATGACCGACACCGGAGCTTACTATACAGGGCGAGCGATTGGCCGTCACAAGCTCGCGCCGCGAGTAAGCCCGGGAAAAACGATCGAAGGCGCAATTGGAGGTTTTATTGCAGCAGTGGCGACCGGCTTTCTTTGCAAGCTTATCTTTTTCCGTGAGATTCCTGTCACTCACGCCTTGGTGCTCGGGGCGGCAATCGGAGTAATCGGACAGATCGGAGATCTGGCCGAGTCGATGTTGAAACGCGGTTCGGGCGTCAAGGATTCTGGAAATCTCCTGCCAGGTCACGGAGGAATGCTTGACCGCATAGACAGCATCTTGTTCTGCGCGCCTCTGATTTATTACTACTCGCGACTGTTTGCTTCAAAACTGTGAACGGAGGCGCGTTTGGTCCCTCGCGGCATCCGAGATGTTTGGCTCGTTTGGCTCGCGCTCGCGACCGTCACGACGCTTCCTTATGTGGTGGCCGCTTTGAGGACGCCGGAAGGAGACGTCTTCACGGGAGTGCTCACCGCATACGATGACACCTTCACCTATCTTGCCTGGATGCGACAGAGCGCCGATGGCCATCTCTTGGCTTGCGATTTGTTCACTTCCGAGCCGCAAGCTTGCGAGTTCTTTTTGCCGCTATGGGTCGCGCTTGGTTTTGTATCGCGAATAGCTCACGCCCCGATAGCTCTGTCGTTCCACGCCGCGAGATTGCTTGCAACATTGCTACTTTTGATCGTTGCCAGGATTGTCGCCGCCAGCGTCATGAAATCTCGAACCCGCCTGCGCTACACGCTGTGGATGTACGCAATGTCCGGCGGACTCGGCTGGTTGGTCTTTAGTTTGAAAAACAGGAACGAGTTAATCGGCGGCGTTGCGTCTGGATCAATAGATCTGACAATGCCCGAGGCGATCGCGTTTCGCGCGGGTTACGCACAAGTGCACTTCGCGGTTGGTACCTCTTTGCTTTGCTGGGCGATCTTGCTTTATTTTCGCGGCCTCGTCGAGAAGAGGGCCGGTCGAGCAGCGGTTGCGGGGTTGCTAATCTCGCTACTTGCCGTTGTGCATCCGTACATGGTTGTCGTCGGTTTCCTGATTGCCATCGCGGCTTTGCTGACCTGGCCGCTGTTGGCTCCGGAAATGATCGGGCGCACGCAGAAACTTCAAATGGCGCGAGTCGCTGTTGTGTTTGGTGTCACGATGATCCCGGGAGTTGCGTATTTGGTTTATCTGGACAGATCGAACTGGGTTGCACATGAGTGGCTGCGAGTCACCAACACGTCGTCGCCCGCGCCATGGGAATACGCGTTGGGTTTCGGCGCCTTGCTCGTGCTTGGAGTGCTCGGGTTCCGGTTGGTGTTGAGAACCCGCGTGTCATATGGGCGGTTGCTGTTGGTTTGGTTTCTTGCGCAAGCCGCGTTGCTTTATTTGCCGGTGAACTTTCAGAGACGCTTGGTTGAGGGGCTGCAGTTGCCGATTTCGATCGTCGCTTCGGTAGCTGTTCTGTATATCTCAAACAGGATTAGTCGCAACAGCCGCAAATATAGAAGAGCTTTCCTGACTCTCGTGTTGGTGGTTGTCTCTTTGACAAATATTGGGTTCATCGTTGGACAAACAATAAGCGCAGCATCGATCGATATAGCTGACCGCAGGCGTTACGTTTCGGCCGACTTGATCGACTCATTCCAATGGCTGCGAGCGAACGCCCAGCGCGACGCGGTGGTGTTTTCGTCCTACCTAACCGGAAACCTCACGCCGTCGATGACGGGGCTGCGAGTCTTTCTCGGGCACTACGGCCAGACGGTCAGAAGCGACGAGAAGGGCGCGCAGGTCACCGCGTTTTATGCGGGCGGGTTAAGTGAAGGCGACGCGCGCCAGTTGTTTGCCGACCATCGCGTGCGTTACGTAATCTACGGGCCTTTTGAACGAGCTATCTCGGAAAACTTCGCGGCGCCGAAATGGCTCAGACTTGCGCATCGCGCCGGTGACGTTGAATTGTATGAAGTGACCAACCACGACGCGTCAAATCACCGATGACGACTCTCACACCAGCAGAAAACACCGCACCCAGACGAACTGCGCTCGGTCGCGCTGTCCTTTTTCTCGTCGTGGCTTGTGTGCTAACGAGCGGCATCTATTTCGCGCGTAAGAGTGGCGCCGACCCGCAGGTTTACAGCAGCGATTTTAATGTTTATTACTACGCTGCGCGTGAGGTCACCGTCGGGCGCGACCCCTATGGGCGCTCGCTCGGCGAATGGACCCCTTATCTGTATCCGCCGCTCTTGGCCGAACTGCTGGTTCCGCTGGCGTTGTTGCCGTTGCCGCTGGCGGCTTACGCTTGGTTTGTGATCAGTGCTGCGTCGATCCTGGGCGCCGCTTGGCTGTCAGCGCTTCTTGCCACTGAGCGCGGAGTCACCTCCATTGCGTGGCGAGTGTTGCTTGCAGCCTGCGCCGTACTGGTTGTGCTGAGGTTTGTGTTGGACAACTTTAATCTCGGGCAAGTGAATCCGCTTATTGCCGGGCTTGCGGTAGCACACGTCTACCTCTACGCGCGCGACCGGAAGACGCTTTCGGCGATTGCGTTGTGCCTGGCAGTCTCGATCAAACTTACACCCGCGTTGCTGCTGTTGTATCACGTGGCCAGGTTGAGATTGAAATTCGCGGCAGCATGCATTGCGCTAATCGCCGCGGTGACGTTTGCGAGCTTTTTGCCGTTCGGCGCAAACGGCGTCGATGCTTTTCGAATGTTTGTGAGCCGAACGGTCAAAAACGAACAAGGCTACGATTTTGCCTATTCGGGCAATCAATCGCTACGCGGCGCAGTAGCGAGGCTGACCGATCACGCGGCCCACAGCGAAGAGTCACGCAGTCCGCTTAGCGCTGTGACACTCGCGATATCTATGGTGCTGCTATTGCTCGCGTTCATTGGCAGTGTCAGAGCCGAAGGAGAGCTTGGCGCCGTCGTCCCACTCTTCTGTTGTTTCGTGTTACTCTCGCCCCTCAGTTGGAAAGCGCACTTTGTCGCGCTGGTCGTGCCGGCAGCTTATCTGTTCTCACGAGCGCGGGATTCAACGGGCGCGCGGCGTATCCTGGTCACTTCTGTGCTCGTCATAACATTTGCACTGTTCAATCTTATCAGTCCGCGCGTCATCGGACTGGCTGCAGCAGAATGGTCAGACGCCCATTCGTTGGTATTGGCCGGCGGGCTGCTGGTCTTCGTCGCATGTGTCGTTAGTTCGCCAACTCGCAAGTTTGGCAAGGCATCGCCTGTTTGTTAATCTGGTCAAGCGAACCTGCGAAGTCAATGAGCACAAAAGAACAAACCGAAAGCAATCTCGAAACCAGCTCGGGCATCGAGATGAAGACCGTCTCTCGCCCTTCGGATGCCTCGGTCGAGTACGAACGCGACTTGAACGATCCGGGCGAGTTTCCTTACACGCGCGGGCCTTACCCGTCAATGTATCGCGGCAAGCTCTGGACTATGCGTCAGTACGCCGGTTTCGCATCGGCTAGCGAATCGAATGCGCGGTATCGGTACTTACTTGAACACGGGCAGACAGGTTTGTCAGTTGCATTCGATCTGCCGACGCAGATGGGCTACGACTCCGATCATCCGATGGCGCGTGGAGAAGTCGGCAAGGTCGGAGTTGCGATTGACACGCTCGAGGACATGGAACTGCTGTTCGATCAGATTCCGCTCGACAAAGTCTCGACCTCAATGACAATCAATGCAACCGCCGCGATTCTGCTTGCGATGTACATCGCGGTCGCAAAGAAGCAGGGCGTCCCTCCAGATAGAATCTCAGGCACGATTCAAAACGACATTCTAAAAGAATATATCGCGCGCGGCACCTACATTTATCCACCACGTCAGAGTCTGCGTATCGTCACCGACATTTTCGCCTACTGCGCGCAGGAGACGCCGCGCTGGAACACGATTTCGATTTCGGGTTATCACATCCGCGAGGCGGGCTCGACAGCCGCCCAAGAAGTTGCGTTTACGCTTGCAAACGCGATCGCTTACGTGCAAGCCGCGATGGATCGCGGCCTCGATGTCGATGAGTTCGCTCCGCGCATCGCTTTCTTCTTTAATTCACACAACCAGTTTTTGGAGGAGGTGGCAAAGTTCCGCGCGGCGCGTCGTTTGTGGGCGCGAATCATGCGCGAGCGCTTCAACGCCCGCGATCCGCGATCTCAGATGCTGCGTTTTCACGCGCAGACCGCAGGCTCTTCGCTAACGGCACAGCAGCCGGAGGTGAACATCGTTCGCACGACGATTCAGGCGCTGGCGGCGGTGCTGGGCGGCGCGCAATCGCTTCACACTAACTCGATGGATGAGGCGCTCGGTCTGCCGACTGAGAACGCGGCACGCATCGCGTTGCGGACGCAACAAGTGATCGGCTACGAGTCGGGCGTTGCTGACACTGCTGATCCGCTGGGCGGCGCTTATGTCATCGAATATCTGACCAACGAGATTGAGCGTCTGGCTTCAGGCTACATTCAAAGGATCGATGACATCGGCGGGATGCTGCGCGCGATTGAAAAGGGTTACGTGCAACGCGAGATCGAACACGCGGCTTATGAGTATCAGCG
>DATFWM010000502.1:0-2859 GCA_035259295.1 Blastocatellia bacterium
CGCCAACGCTTCCGAAATCGCGCGGGCCTGTCCCTCAACACTCGGCGCCGTAAACCCAACTTTCGTCGCGCCGTCGTTGTTTATTGCCGAACCTTTGACGATCGCGTCGATGCAATCGCCGTCACGCAGCGCATCTTCAAGCCGCTTCAGCACGACCACACCCGCGCCGCTGCCAAAGACCGTCCCGCGCGCTCCGGCGGAAAACGATCGGCACGAACCGTCGGGAGAGAAATACGCGCCTTCCTGATAAAAGTAACCCGTCTGTTGTGGCACGCTGATCGCCACACCACCCGCGATCGCAATGTCGCACTCGCCGTTCAGCAAACTCTGACACGCCGTATGAATCGCAACGAGCGAAGTCGAGCACGCCGTCTGGATACTCATGCTTGGTCCATGCAGGTTCAGCTTGTACGAAACGTGAGTAGCGAGATAGTCCTTGTCGTTCCCGATCAGGGTTGGAAAGTGTTCGCCGGAGCCGACGATACCGACGTCGGGAACAAGATTGAAAAGCAAATAGGTGCTGATGCTTGAACCAGCGAAGACACCGATCGATCCGTTATATCGCTGCGGATCGTATCCGGCATTCTCCAGGCCTTCCCACGCCACCTCGAGAAAGACTCGTTGCTGCGGATCGGTCATCTCCGCTTCGCGGCGGCTCATGCCGAAGAAGCCGGCATCAAACAATTCGATCCCGGGCAGCACTCCACCAGCCTTCACGTAGTTCGGCAGACGCAGCACTTCGGGGGCGATACCTGAGGCGAGCAATTCCTCGTCGGTGAACCGGCTGATCGATTCAACGCCGTCGCGGAGGTTGGCCCAAAACTGGTCCGAGTTTTGCGCGCCGGGAAACCGGCAGGCTAACCCAATGACCGCAATCTCTCGTCGATGCTCGGATGGTTCCGTCATCGTGATGCCCCTTTATCTTTGAACTGGAGTTACGGCTTGACCGATCTGCGAAGATGGAGCGATTTGCGAAACTGCGCGCGGCCCTGACTTTCGTTCAGCAACTGCGTATCGCCGGAGTCTGAGCCGATGAACGCCGCCAGTGAACTAATCGTCGGGTGGCGAAATAGATCGGCGATCGCGAGTTCCCGGCCGATCGTTTTCTGTAATCTCGCGCGCACCTGCACAATGTGGATCGAGGTCGCTCCGAGCTCGAACAGGTTGCGATTGACGCTTACGGCGTCGAGACCAAGAACCTCGCGCCACACGCCGGCGATGGTCCGCTCCAGGTTGGTGGCTGGAGGCAAATGGTCGCGCAAGCTTGCCGGTTGGACCAGCGGCAAAGCGCGGCGATCGACTTTTCCATTCGGCGTCAACGGCAGCCGATCGAGCACGACGATATGCTGCGGAACCGCATGGGCCGGCAACCTGTCACGAAGGAACTCCTGCAGATCGACATTTCGATTTTTGGTCTTAACCGGACGCCCGCCGCAGATCGAATGCACCAACACCTGACGCTGATCCAGAACGAACAGCGACCGGATCTGATCGAAATCCAATCCACCGATCGGGCAGAGTCCGAGCTCGTGATCGGGCGCTGTCGTCATCATGAGTTGAAGCATGCAACCTGCTTCCAACAAACAGAAGTCACGTGCCTGTTCGGGATACAACGGTTCGATCGCACTCAAGTCTCCGACCAGGAAAATCGAAAAGGCCGACGATTCGAAGATTCGCTGGTTCGGTTCACCGTGGACCTGCTTGTCGATGATCGCACCGGTAGAAAGCAGGATCAGCGCGTGTTCCGCCGGGTGGTAGTAATAGACGCCCGCGCTTATTCCCTCAACGCGACCCGGTTTGACGTACAAGTAGGTCTGGACCGGATAAAGACTCGAGGCGGAGGGATAGCGATACTTGGGCCAGATCGAGTTCTCCTCTTCTATCTGCATCAGACAACTAAGAAACGCGCTCAACTGGTCCAATGAAACTGCGTCTGTTTCAAACTCCCGCTCGCACTTTCTTCGCGCGTGAGTTTCGCGAAATTCTTTATTGCAGTCGGGGCTAACGAGCGAGAGCTTCAGTTGGTCCGAATACGATCGCAGCGCCGGTTGTTGTAACTGAAACTCGAGCCTGGACCAGTCGCCATGCCCGTTCCCGTTATGGGCCTCTTGCCGGCGCAAAACCGCGTATGCGACTAACTGCTTCGATCCGTTGACATCATGAACCGTGGCGAAAGCCGACTCCACTTGCGGGTGTTGCTTGAGAACCGATTCGATCTCTCCCAACTCGATGCGATGGCCGCGAATTTTTACCTGAAAGTCACTTCGACCAAGAATTTCGATATTGCCGTCCGGTAGCAGACGGCCCAGGTCACCCGAGCGATACAGTCGCTCGCCGGTCTCGCTGTGAGTGATGAACTGTTTTTCCGTTTTCTCGGTTTCGCGCCAGTAACCACGCGCCAGTCCCACACCCGCGATGCAGAGTTCGCCGGTCACCCACGTTGGACACGATTCAAGATTCTCTTTGAGGACGTAGTACCGGCTGTTGGCCATCGGACTGCCGTAAGGAATGCTGGTCCAATCGGGATCGATTTGACCGATCGGATAGCAGATGTCCCAGACGGTGGTTTCTGTAGGTCCGCCGAGGCTGATCACTTGAAGCGTATCGTTGCGTGCGCGAATGCGATCCGGCAAGGCAACGGGAATGAAGTCGCCCGAGAGCATCACGAGTCTTAGTTTTGCAGCACCCGTGCAGGCGTCGAAGTCGTGAGACTCGACGAGCATCTGCATGAACGCGGGCACGGAATTCCAGATCGTTACTTCCTCGCGCTCGATCAGGTCCAACCAATGTGCCGGGTCGAGCTGTCGATCCGTGTCCGGCATGACTATCGTTCCGCCGGCGACCGCCAACATCCCGAAG
>DATFWM010000503.1:0-3129 GCA_035259295.1 Blastocatellia bacterium
TTCCTAAGACTCGCCTGATAGAAGTCCATGGTGGAGGATGCGATTTCCGTCTTCTTGGCGGTCAGCCAGTCGCTCAGATACTTTCGAAACGTGGTTCGCTTAACGCTCTGGCCAGAAACCTCTTCGTGTAGCCTGTCCAAAACCTTTTGGACCTGCTTAAGTGTTCGCTTCGTCTTTGCCGCGCTCTCGAATTCTTCGGCGATCTTGAGCGCCTTTTTATTGTTTGTCTCTTTCGTTGAGATCCGGCGCTGCCTGCCACTTTCATCGCGGAAACAAGCTGTCCAATATTGCGATTCCGGATGTCTCCAAACGCTGGCCACCCAATAACAAAACTAATAACATCCAGCGCCATCCAGGCATTTCCATGACGCCGTACTCTCTCCGAATCGTCTCGGATAGAGACTGTCCCGGATGTTGCTGGACGTAGGCGTAGGAAACAGAGGTTCGACTCTCCTCGCATCCAAGTAATTGATAATGAATAACTTACATAGATAACTTAGAAAAAGCGCCCGCTCATCAGAAGCACTAACTTGTTTTCCGGTCAGCAACCGTCGCAGATCGCGACTTAGAACTTACATTTACGTGAACAACCGGCTGGAGGGAAATGCCTTGAAAACAATCGCCGCGATGCTCTTTGCGGCCGGCCGATTTTCGCCGTTCGTGTTGTCGCGAGGCGACTTCAGGACGAGCGTCTCAGCGCCGCAATGAATCTTTCTGCGACTGACGAAAGCTTTCCCTTACGACGGGCAAAGCCCACCACGACCGGATCAGGAGCGGGATCAAGCGCGCGGACTTTCAAGCGCGGACCGGCAAGATCTTCAAATCCCTTCTGGATTAACGCGACGCCACGCCCGGCTTCGACTGCGGCGATGAGACTTGTCGAACTATCATGTTCCTCGACAATGCGTGGAGGCGTGAGAGGTATGAACAAGGATGTCAGCCATTCGTGATATTCAGGATACTCGATGCGCGAATAGCCGATGATTCGCTCGCCAGCAAGGTTGTGCAGACTAACTTTGCCCGCAGAGGCCAGCCGATGTGTCCGGTTCATCGCCGCGCACACGGGAAAGCGCTGAAGTTCCTCGAAGGCCAGGCCATGCAGCGATTTGTTCGATGGCCGCTTCAGCAATGCGAGGCACAGTTCGCCTTCGCGCAGGCCGTTCAGCATTTCTTCGGTTGAAAAGTCGTGGAGAACAACGCGCACTCCGCCGGCGTCCTCTTGAAACAGCCGCAATGCCCGTGGAAGAAGTTTGATCGTCAGCGATGGCGCGTAACCGACATGAAGTTCTCCTTGTTGTCCGCTGCTCACCGCCTTGGCAGTTTTCACCGCATCGGCAACGCGTTCCAATACTGCGCGCGCCTCGGACAAGAAAACCCGGCCCGATTCTGTTAGCCGGACGGATTTACCGTTGTGCTCGAACAAAGGCAACTGAAGTTCCTCTTCAAGGTCGAGAATTTGACGACTCAAGCTCGGCTGGGAAATCCGAAGCCGCGCGGCGGCGCGCGTGACGTTTTCTTCTTCCGCTACGGCCACAAAATATCGCAAGTGCCGGAGTTCCATGTCAGCCCAAGTATAGCCGCGGGGCATGACGAGCAAAGAAACAAAGTCTTTGCGGCTCAAGATCGGTTTGAACGAACCTATGGCGTAGAACGAAACGCGAAGATTTTAGATCAAGCGATCATGAGCACTGCAAAAAACAACGACTGGTTGACTCCCGACAATGCCGCCCTGCTGATGGTGGATCATCAGAGTGGGATTTCCAACGGCGTCGCGGATCAAAGCCTTCCAGAGTTCACAAACAACGTCATGGCACTCGCTAAGGTCGGAAAGCTTTTCAAGCTGCCGACCGTCTTTACGACCAGCGCCGACGACGGTCCGAACGGTCCATTGCTGCCAGGACTTACGGACATCCTGCCGGACGCGCCCATTGTCCGTCGGCCCGGCGAAATCAACGCTTGGGCCAACGCGGATTTCGTCGCGGCGGTCAAGAAGACTGGACGCAAGAAGCTCATTGTAGCCGGTGTTTCCACAGAAGTGTGCGTTGCCTTTGTGGCACTCGCTGCTTTGCGTGAAGGATACGATGTTTACGCCGTGATAGCGGTGCGGCGGATGGTTCAGGCAGGCGTTGTCCCGATGACCTGGATTGGCGTCGCCGCGGAATTACAAGCCGATTGGCGCAAACCAAGCGGCGAAGGACTAGCCAGCGTGATGGGTGGCTAAGTTCTCCGATGTCGTTTTCGAGTGTTGAGTGCAGCGTCTTCGAGTCTGGAGCCAGACCGACCGATGTGTGATGATCCAATCCATCAAGGCACGCTCAAAACCGATGTCGCAGCCAGCTTTCTCGCTCTCGATCCATTTGTGGCGAAGGATCTCCTCGCGCTCGGCTAAGCGTCGAATTTTTCACTAATCTTACCGAATCTTCCATCGGGGGTTCCATAAGGGTGACTCGCTATGCATTTAAGTTCGAGCAGCGGTGCTCGACTAGCTGAAGTCTCGATAAAATAACTGTTAGTTCCAGTCGCGGGGCACCTTAGGGGATCAACGGGGCTGATAGCAAGGCCGTCGATGCCCTTGGCCGGGAGTTCGCTCAGGATGCGGGTCTGCGTTGCCGCCGTACCCAAATGCGCCTGATCGGCAAAGCCGCATGCGGCCGCCACGTCTGCCAACGAGCGCCCCTCCTCAGGGTTTAAAAGCAGTTTTTGGGCGTGCTTCAAGCGATACCGCACCAGGTATTCGTGGGGGGAAATACCCATCAACCGGCTAAATAGCCGGCTGAAATGAAACCGGCTGAGGCCAGCCGCGCAGCGCCATTTCTTCGCAGGTCAGCCCGTCGGCGAACTTGGCTGCCACCAAGGCAACCGTACGTTGGATGCGGCGCTGTTGGGCTTCCAGGTTATCGGCCTCCGGCAGTTGCTGGTCGATTTGCGAAGCCACGGCGATCACCAACGCTGTCGCGAGGCTTTCAAAGTACAGCCGCCCGCTCGGGTAGCCCTGTTCGGTTTCTTGAATCAACAACCCGCAGAGCCATTCCAGTCGCCGGTTGATCACGAAACGCGGCGGCGGCGCGGAACGAAATCGCTCGTTGCGATGCCTTCGCTGTGCAGCACCTGCTCAAAAAAACAAGCGTT
>DATFWM010000504.1:0-3038 GCA_035259295.1 Blastocatellia bacterium
TCGCGTTTCATTTGGTAATCTTCACTGGCGCAGTGATCTTTTTTGCAATCCAACCCACGGTAGTGGATGGATTGTTCATATTCAGCCTACGAACAATCGCCTCAGCTCTTTGGGGTCGCCTTTCCAACCTCTTCCCTCGCGGCGCGAGGGAAGAGGTTGGAAACAGAAAAAGCCGCAACCGCGCTCCCGTGTAGGTGGGGTTTGAACGATCCACCTACTGCCGTAGGTGGGATTGCGCGAAAATCGGACGCGCATCCTAACTCATTCCCAATCCCATTCGCTCTCGCAGCGAAGCTATCTGTGCCGTGTGATGACGACCGTGCCAGCCATACAGGCAAACGTTCTGCGCCAGGCTGACGACTCCAAGCTCTGGATGCCGAAACCCCCGCTTGAAATCATCAGGCCCAAGCGATCTCAGCAACATTACCCATCGTTGGTGAAGGGATTCAAGCAACGCAAGTGACACTTCGATCGGCGTCGCGCGCGAATCCTCAAGCTCCGCCCATCGGTCTTCGTGATAGGGCTTGATCGTCGGTTCGTCTTCGGTGAGCGCCAGCTTGAACCGGCAGTAACTGTTCAAGTGACTGTCCGGCACGTGATGCACGACTTGCCGAACAGTCCATCCGCCGGGCCGATATGGTGTGTCGAGTTGTTCTTGAGATAAGCCATCGACGGCGGCTCGAAGTTTTGCGGGCGCTTCGGCGATGTGGTCAATCGCCCGCCGCACTTCTTCGTCCGTCGGTGTGCCTTCAAGCTTGAAAGATCCTATAGGGTATCGCAGGTCTATCATTTCATCCCTCTTTCTTAAGCTCCGTTGCGAAGTGACATTTCTCGTTTGGCTTGCTGGAAAGCGAACTCCTCGCGCCTGTCACCCGCTCAAGGGCTCGGTCCCTCGGTCCTTCATTGCGGGTTATGTTACTCTGAGTGCCTTTCGATCAATCTTACCGCGATCATTCTTCGGCAGAACATCTTTGAATTCAACCCACCGAGGATACTTGTAAACTGCAAGCCTCGATTTGACGTACTCTTTCAAATCCTTCTCAATATTGGCGCTCGCTGCGAAGCCTTCAGCCAAAACCACGAATGCCTTCGGTTTGATCAGCTTCTCTTCATCGCTTGAGCCGATCACAGCGCACTCGCGGACCGCTTCGTGTTCAAGCAAGCAGTTCTCGATCTCGGTCGGCGACACGAATATCCCGCCCACTTTTAACATCTCATCCGTGCGGCCGCAGTACCAGTAGTAGCCTTGCTCGTCCACTCGAAACTGATCGCTGGTCGTGCACCAGTTGCCCGCAAAAGTCTCTTTAGATTTTTCGTGCGCGGTCCAATAACACAACGCCGCCGAATCGCCTTTGATCCGAAGCGTACCCATCTCGCCGGTCGGAACTTCGCGGCCTTCGGCGTCGACAATCTGAGCTTCGTAGCCGGGGACGACGCGGCCGAGACTTCCGGGCACAACGTCGCCCGGGTAGTTCGTGATGTAGATGTGAAACATCTCGGCGGAGCCGATGCCGTCCAGTATCTCTACGCCAAAAGTTTCCATCCATCGATGATAAAGCTCGGGCGGGAGCGCTTCTCCTGCCGATAGACAGAAGCGTAAGGACGAAAGATCGAATCGCTCTTGCGCGTCTTCGACCTGGAGCATCGCGTTGATCATTGTCGGTACACTCGTGAGGATCGTCGGCCGGTGTTTTTGAATCATCTCGAACATCGTCTCAGCGGTCGAGCGCTCGGGGAACAGCGCGGTCGCGCCACCCACCGCAAACGGAAACAGCAGGTTCGTGCCTGTCGCGTAACCAAAAAAGAGCTTGGGCACTGAAAGCGTGATGTCGTCTTTGTTGATCCCGAGGACTTGTTTCGCGTAGCACTCGCTGTTGTAAGGCAAGTCGTGATGCAGATGGACCGCCGCCTTCGGATGCCCAGTCGAGCCTGAGGTGAATAACCATATGGCGATGTCGTCGCGACTGGTCGGCGCGGTCACGAGCTCGTCCGAGGCCTCCATCATCAGCCGGCCGTATGACTTGATCGTCGAGCGCCCTTCCACCCCTTCGAGGCTGCCGGAGACTTTTGTGCCGACTACAATCGTGTGCTTGAGATAACGCGAGGTCGAAGCCGCGGGCGTGAACCGCTCCATAACGTCCGCGTGAACAACTGCGACTTTCGCGCGAGTGTAGTCGAGATAGTATTCGTAATCGCTGGACGGCAGCAGGGTGTTCACCATCGTGATCACGGCGCCGATCTTCGCGATGCCGAACCAGGTCGCGACGAATTCAATCGAGTCGGGCAAGACGATCAACACGCGGACTTCCATCTCTACTCCGAGATGCGAGAGCGTGTTGCCAACTCGATTGGCCATCCGCTGCACTTCGGAGTAGGTGTATCGCTTGTCGCCGCAATAAACGGCAATCTTGTCGCCGAAGCCCTCCTCGATTCGCGCATCGAGGAAGTAGGTCGCCAGGTTGAACTGTTCGGGGAAGCTCACCGACATGACTTGAAATCAATCCGCTCGGAGTCGCAGAATTTTGAATCCCACCCACGGCAGTGGGTGGATGCTTCAAATCCGACCTACAAGGAGACCGCCCACATCTCTGTCGAGTTTCTCTCTCGCCGCATTCCTCGCGCGGCGAGGAATGCGGCGAGGGAGGGGGAACGGGTTTTCCGGCACACCTTCGCTAGGCCAGGACTGAACAATCCACTGCCGTGGGTGGGATTCATCTCTCGAAACAATCGCTCTAGTACGTAATTCTGGCCAAAGCTCGTCGAGCTTCGTACTGTTGAATCTTGTCCTCGTGTTGAAGCGTAAGGCCGATGTCATCCAGCCCTTTGAGCAGGCACTCGCGACGAAACGGGTCGATCTCGAAGCTGAAACGCAGGCCTTCGTCATCGCTGATCCACTGACGCTCGAGATCAACTGTCAGCTCGTATCCAGGGTTCGCGTTCGCACGCTGAAAGAGTTGTTCGACTTGGTCTTCTGAAAGCCCCACTGGAAGCAAGCCGTTCTTAAAACAGTTGTTATAGAAGATGTCCGCGAAGGAGGG
>DATFWM010000505.1:0-3347 GCA_035259295.1 Blastocatellia bacterium
CACGCGCTTGCGATTCTGGTCGCCGGCGTTGCGCCGATGCTGTTCGCGCTCCGAGCGCTCTCTTATCTCTGCAAGTGTCGGTCTGATCAATTTCCTATTCACAGCACACCCTCCAGCAAATCGATTGAAGTTTCTAAACGGCTGTCGAGCGGCATGTGCTCCTGGCTGTGAGATCGGGTCCAGCTTAAGGCCGAACGAGGGAGTTTCAAAATAAGTTCGACGCCGATTCCCCGTTTGTTTTCTCAGCTAGAAATGTCGCGGGTAATTGTCCACCGTTTAGAATGTCTTGATAGTAGCCAACCAGAAAACAAAACGCAAGGGCAAATGGCGCGGACCGATGACCATAATTTGGAGGTTTGGTGTACAATAAGACAATCGGAGGGAACGCGCTATTAGCAATCTGGAAGGGAATCTACAGGGGCTCAAGCCTCATCAGCTACATCGGCTCGAAAAGCTCTATCAGAGGCGGATTCCGCCTCGACAGATCGTCACACAGGAGTTCGCCCGTCAGCTCTCCGAAGCGTCGCACGAGATTCATCGGCAGGTTGGCGTGCTCGTCAATCGAAACGGTTACGTCGAGCACGTTGTGGTCGGCAATGCTCGCGGCATCGTGCTGCCGGATCTCAAACGCGTTCGCATGGGCGCGGACCGCTTTCGCGGTTTGCGTTGCATTCACACGCATCTTGCAGGCGAAGATCTGACGCGGGACGACCTGACCGACCTCGCTCTGTTGAGACTTGATCTTATGGCGGCAATTGACGTGCGAAGCGACGGGCTGCCGGGCTTGGTTCGCGCCGCGCACTTGTTGCCCGCAAATGGCCGCGGCCGGCAACAACAACCCGAAAAGATTCAAGGTTCGGAGTCCGCGGATGAATCGACCGTTGAATCAGGAGCGACATGGGGTTTTCTCGAGGCGCGCGTGCCAAGTCTGCTTGACGTGGATTTCATCCAGTTGATCGAGTCGCTCGAAGAAGAACTCGCGCGTGCGAGGCGGGTTCGCAACCCGCGCGATCAGCGCGACCGAGCGATTCTCGCAGGCGTGACGACTGCAAGTTCCGAATCCGCGAGAGAATCTCTGGATGAGCTTCGCGAACTGGCTCGCTCCGCCGGGCTGGTTGTGCTGGACCAGGTAGTTCAGCGTCGGCATAAGCTTGATCCTCGATCGCTCGTGGGTCGCGGCAAGCTGGATGAGCTAATCATTCACAGCCTTCAAATCGGCGCGGACCTCATCGTGTTCGATCAGAACCTGACTCCCGCGCAAGTCCGGGTAATAAATGAAGCGACGGACCTGAAGATCATCGATCGCACCCAGCTCATTCTGGACATATTCGCTCAGCGAGCGCAGAGCAGGGAAGGGAAGATTCAGGTCGAGCTTGCGCAGTTGAAATACATATTACCGCGACTGACCGGATCTGGCGTCGAGATGTCTCGGCTGATGGGCGGAATCGGCGGACGCGGGCCGGGCGAGACGAAGCTCGAGGTCGACCGACGCCGCGTGCGAGATCGAATACATCTTCTAGAAAGGCAAATCGAACAGATTCGAACCAGCCGCCACGTACAGCGAACCCGGCGAATGCGGCGCGACCTTCCGATTATCTCGATTGTGGGTTACACCAACGCGGGCAAATCGACGTTGCTCAACGCGCTCACGGCGTCGGCAGTTACGGTTGAGGATCGGATGTTCGTAACTCTCGACCCGACGAGCCGCAGATTGCGTCTGCCGCGCGATCGTGAGGTCATCATTAACGACACGGTTGGGTTCATTCGCGACCTACCGCCGGATTTGATAACCGCGTTTCGCGCTACGCTCGAAGAAATGGAGAGCTCCGACCTGCTGATTCATCTTGTTGACGCGAGTAGTCCGCAGCTCGACAGCCACATCGCATCGGTCCAGACGATCCTCAACGAGTTGAACCTTTCAGCGATTCGGCGGCTGTTGGTTTTCAACAAGTGTGATTTGCTCAGTGAGGATGAGACTTCAAATTTGCGACAAGCGTTTGACGCGATTACCATTTCGGCGTTAGACGAGGGAACGCTTGTGCCGCTGGTTGAACGAATCGGCGAGAGGCTCAAAAGCTCGAACAATGCGTCGTTGATTTACGAGCGTCAGCCTGACTTGATAGTCAGGATGTAGGACAATTCGGCTACGAGCGAGGAGGATCTATGAGCAATCTTTATGACAGAGGCAGCGCGACTGACGAGCGCGAGCAGTTTCGACAGGAATTCGCAGCGGAGCAGTCTCAGCTCGAATCTCAACGTCGTTCGCGATCGAGATGGGGAATTGGTGTCCTGATAGCCGTTCTGCTGTTGTTGCTGATCGTGGGCGGAGGCGCTTGCGGCACTTACAACTCGCTCTACGCGAAGCGTGAAGTGGTTAAGCAGCGCTGGTCGAACGTCGATGTAAACCTCGAGCGCCGTGCTGATTTGATTCCAAACCTTGTGAACACGGTGAAGGGATACACTAAACACGAGGAGCAGGTTTTCGGTGAGATCGCGCAAGCGCGATCGCGATTGCTCAATCCTCAAGCGGCGCCTCAGGAAAAGATCGCCGCCAATGCGCAAATGGACACCGCGCTTAGCAGGTTGCTGGTCATCGCCGAGAACTATCCCGACTTGAAGGCGAGCGAGCAGTACAAAAATCTTATGACTCAGCTCGAAGGCACGGAGAATCGGATCAGCGTTGCGCGACAGGATTACAACCAGTCGGTAGTCGATTACAACGTAGGGCGCGGACATTTTCCGGGAGTGATTTTCGCAAACCTGTTTGGCTTTCAGCGAGAAGAAGAGTTCAGGGCTGAGCCAAGCAAGCGTGAAGTTCCTGAGGTGAAGTTCTGACCTTCTGCCACCAAGACACCAAGGCACAAAGGAACACAAAGACTTGGTGCGACTTTGTGGCTTCGAGACGTTGCGGCAGATCTTCCAGGAGATTCAATGTCAGTGCACGTCGAGAAAAATGGTCCGGTTACGACTGTGATTCTGAGCCGGCCCGAAGTCCGCAACGCGGTTGATCGTGCGACAGCAGAGGCGCTCGCGCAAGCCTTTCGAGAGTTTGACAAGGATGATCAGGCGCTTGTCGGCGTGCTTTGCGGCGACAACGGGACTTTCTGCGCCGGAGCGGATCTGAAGGCCATCGCCGCAGACCGAGGCAATCAAACCGAGCCCACCGGCGATGGGCCTATGGGACCTTCGCGAATGGTGCTAAGCAAACCGGTCATCGCTGCAATCTCGGGCTACGCGGTCGCAGGTGGGTTAGAGCTTTCGCTCTGGTGCGATCTGCGCGTGATGGAAGAAGACGCGGTTCTTGGAGTGTTCTGCCGTCGATGGGGAATACCGCTGATCGATGGCGG
>DATFWM010000506.1:0-2896 GCA_035259295.1 Blastocatellia bacterium
AGCTTACGAACCTGCTGGACCAAAAACCGCCGACGGATCTTTCTCACTACTCGCATCCGGACTGGATGGGTGGTTACGTCCCAGGCGAATACATTTACGGTCTGGTGATGGCCGTCGGGCCGTCAACGGCAGACGTTAGATTCGGGGACTACAAGGCTACGCTCACCGACGCCGGGACGAAGTGGGCGGGCGGCTCGCCGTCGAAGCTGCTTCGAAAGGGCGACCTCGCGGTATTCAAGATCAATAAAGCCGACAACGAAAAGAAGGTGCTGGATGTTGGTCTCGACCAACTGCCTTCAGTGGACGGCGCGCTGGTGTGCCTTGAATCCAAGACCGGCGAGGTCAAAGCGATGGTCGGCGGCTATGATTTCTCGACGCGCAAGTTCAATAACGCGACGCAGGCGGAGCGACAGACGGGTTCGGCATTCAAGCCGTTCATCTACTCCGCGGCGGTGGAGTCGGGTTTCACGCCTGACACAGTGGTCAGCGCAGAACCTTTCGTCGATCCCGGAACTGGCTGGTCTCCGGTCAACTACGACGGGTCGTCGGGCGGGGGGATGCTGCCGATGAGGACCGCGCTTCAGCAATCGCTCAACGTCGTTGCGGTGCGCTTGCTTTCGATTGTCGGCGTGGACAAGGGTGCCGAGATGGTCAAGCGATTCGGCTTGCCCAACCCGATGAAGCGCGTGCTGCCGTCGGCCCTTGGTGCTACTGAGGAACCGCTGTTCGACATGGTGAGCGCGTACTCGGCATTTTCAAACCAGGGCGTTCGAGTGAAGCCACATCTGATCAAGCGCGTGACCGACGCCGAGGGCGACATCAAGCAAGAGTGGAAGCAAGAATCATCTAAGGTGATTTCGCCTTGGGTCGCCACCCAAATGCAGATCATGATGCGCGGCGTGGTCACCGGTGGGACTGCGGGCTCGATGATGTCGAACAAGGAGCTTGCCAAGCGGATGATTTGCGGCAAGACAGGCACCGTGAACGATTTCACTGACGCGTGGTTTATAGGGTACACGCCGACTTACTGTGCGGGAGTTTGGATCGGCTATCCGGGCTTGAAGAAAACGCTGGGCAACAAAGAAGCCGGTTCGGTCGCGGCGCTGCCGATGTGGATTCATTTCATGGAGAAGTTCCTGAAGGACAGGCCTAACGACCAGTTCCCGAAGAACGTACCGGTCGACAAAGAGGTGATGGCGCGGCGTGCCGAAGCCGAGCGCGCGATTCGCGAAGCTCAGGCCGGCGAAGCCGAACGCGCGAGCGATGAAATGAGCGACAAAGCGAAAAGCGCGGCGCAAGATGAAGAGACTCCCAAAGAGCCTAAAGAGCGGTCCACGCCAAAGATGGTCGAGCCCGAGGGTGGCAGGCCTCCGCGCGTCGAGCGGCCACGGGACGATGCCGATCGCGATACGTTCAAGATTCCCCCGGCAATGAAGCGCGAAGATCGCAGCAGCGACAAAGACGACAAGAAGAAGAAACGCGGAAAGAACGGATAGCATAGACTTCAGTCTGTGTCAGTCTTCTCGGGGATACAGACTAAAGTCTGTGCTACCTCGCAACGAATGCTTTTCACCATCCTGGTTATCATCATCGTCATTGCGCTGATCTACGCTTTCACTAGCCAGCGAGGACTGAACTTCAACGAGAGGCTTTATCTGAAACGTCGCGGGTACGAGCCGCCGATAGATGCTGACGAAGGCCCGCCAGTTTCAAAGGACACACGCCTACTAAGCTTGATCGAATCGTTGGCAGACGTCTCGCCGTACTCCCGTCAACGAGCCGCCGAAGACTTGTCTAAGCTGTGCACGTCGGGACAGCGCGATCCTCGGATGTTAACACCTTTGGTTGCGGCGCTCGATGACAACGACGCTTCAGTGCGTAGCGCGGTGGCGGTTGCTTTGGGGAACCTGGGCGACGCGGCCTCAATCGAACCGCTCCAAAGAAGAATGCAAGCGGAGGAATCAATTCACGTCAGAGCTTCCTTGGAACGGGCTATCGAGAAGTTGGGTCAGTAGCGTTCCTCTATTACGTTACATGTACGTCAGCGCTTTTTCTTCATGATCTCTTCGGGCCCCAACAACCGTTTCATTGTGAATGTACCTTTATCGATCATCAGCCTCTCGTCAATCATTATGGCGTCTCCCTTAATCTCTTCGCCTGGAGCAAGTGTCGTCCGCAACAAGAGCGTTCTTACTTGAGAACCTCGCTCACCGGGCAACACTATCTCAGCCGAAATGCCGATTTTCTGAGGATCCCAGTTCGACCACGCAGCGGGGTATTCGCGACTCCGTGAGTCGCCTTTGTAGAGGACACAATACCCGGTGCCATATCCGTAGACCCCATGCCCATCTGTCTCAAATTCAAGAGACAGATTCTTTTCTTTTATACTCAACTCGATCCGCCAGCGGCCTACAACAGGTGCATACATCTGCGGAGAAAGCGAAGCCGAGCTTAGATTTGGGCTCAGGAGT
This sequence comes from Blastocatellia bacterium, assembly GCA_035259295.1. Classification (GTDB taxonomy): domain Bacteria; phylum Acidobacteriota; class Blastocatellia; order UBA7656; family UBA7656; genus Onstottus_A. The sequence continues at coordinate 2,472 of DATFWM010000506.1, forward strand.
AAAAGCAAGAAAGTCATCTGAGTTAACTTTAATAACATCACGTGTCCACCAAAGTAAGCTGTGGGTATTAGGCGTAAGTATTCGTGAAACTCCGGCAGTTCTGCATTCGAGCACGCAATCGCCTATTACTACTCAGCGATTTAGGAAAGCATCTAGCGTCGGAATGCCTGCATTACCGCGCGCGCCCCTTCGACGCCGATCGGCGGGACAAGGATCGGCAGATCGACCCCAGCCGCGCGAAACGCGCCGAGCTGTTCTTTGCAGCGTGCGACCGGGCCGAGCAGACAGATCGCATCCAGAAGTCGGTCACTGAGCGCCGCGCCTCCAGCGCCTCTCTCCATTTCGTCAGCCTCGGCAGCGAAGCCGCTCGCGCGGAAGAGCCGCTGGAAGAAAGGGAACGTTGTATACAAGCCGAGATTCTGGCG
>DATFWM010000507.1:0-4269 GCA_035259295.1 Blastocatellia bacterium
TACCAGGCAATTGAGTATTTGCTTCATGAGCCGCAAAGCTCACCGGACCCCGGGCGTAGCCACGAAAAGTTGATCTTCAGGGCTCAGCTCTTCCATTTCATGGGCGAAGTCGAAGCAGTCTTCGGTATCTGGCTAGTCCCGCTTTTTGTCGCGATTATTGCCTTTCACGGGTGGTCAACAATGGTCGAATATGTCGGCAACGTTGACGTCTCGGATGCGATTTTTGTCGTTGTGATCATGGCGATAGCCGGTTCGCTGCCGATCATCCGCTTTACGGAAACAGCGATCACGAAAATATCGGCAATCGGAGGCGGTACACCAGCTTCCTGGTGGTTAGCGATTCTGACGCTTGGCCCGTTACTCGGCTCTGTGATCACAGGGCCGGCCGCAATGACAATCTGCGCCGTTCTTTTGCGCCATCGCTTCTATAGCTTCAAACCGTCGGTGGCGCTCAAGTATGCGACGCGTTTGTATTAGCACGCGATTGCGCTGCAGCCACCATTACTCGTGGGCTTCTTCCTTGCCGCTCTGATCATTCACGGAGGGTGCCAGCAATGGTGGATCGCGCCTATCCTGGGGAGCTTGAGCAAATGGCCATTGATGATGGGCGCTACAATTCTCACTGCTTTCAACGACAATGCGGCAGTCACCTATCTTGCATCCCTTGTTCCCGGATTTTCTGATACGTTGAAATATGTGGTGATGGCCGGGGCAGTCACTGGCGGAGGGTTAACCGTAATCGCCAACTCGCCAAATCCGGCCGGCCAATCCATCCTGGCATCGCGGTTTGGAGAAGCCGGGGTTTCGCCGCTCTATCTTTTTCTGGGAGCACTCTTGCCCACGCTGATTAGTGGAGCAGCGTTTATGTTGCTTCCATGAACTGTCCAGTTGGACCAAGCAGATCGCTCTTCGACTGCCAAAAGCCGATCGTGAGCTTTCGCGCCGGGCAACGGTTTGAGGGCAACCAAAAGCCACCAAACGTGATCATCCGGACGGTCGCCGGGTCGCGCCGCGGCTGGCCGATCAATAAAACAGTCCTCGCGACTGATTACTTCAAAACCGCTTTGGCGAATTTCGTCTTCCACTATTGAAAGGGCGATCTGGAATCGTTGCATCTGGGTTTGACGGGACTCACCTTGGTATGACCGAGGCCGACGATCGAGCACGACAAGTCGTCCTCCTGACCGAAGTGCTCGAAATGCATGATCCAAAATGGTCAGAGGTTTCGTAAACTCATGGTAGCTGTTTGCAATGAGCACTGCGTCAACGCCTGCATTGGGGAGACGAGGGTCGTCGAGATCGCCAAGATCTATCTCGTCGCTCCCATGGAGATAGGGAATCCTCAAAACTAATGGGCCCTGGCCGTCCTTTCTTAGTTAAGTCCAGCCATACGGGTTCACGACGAGAAGGTTTCGAGGTAGTCGCGAAATTCGCCCCTCCCCCCGAGGTCAGCTTCAGCGGCTTTAAGCAGCGAACAGCTAGCCAGGCCGCCTGTTTTTCTTTGTGTAAGGTTTCGAGGACTTCGCCGACGAATGAGTAAACCGCAAAGGTCTATTACAAACGACAACTCATTCAATCCAAGACGCCTCGCTCAAAGGCGACAACAATCGATCCACGCCCTGTACGAGTGCCGTCTCCAATCATGAAAACCCTAGTCAACTTCATCCGCCGCAGTTACCAGTTACTCGTCGCCGGTGGCAATTCACTACGGTCACCCTTCCTGCTGTTTCTGCGAGTCTATTTCTTCTGGCAGCTCTTTATGACCGGCCAAGGTCACCTCGCTCACATCGGGAAAGTCGCCGACTTTTTTGTGACCCTTGGTATCGCCTTCCCAAGTCTAAATGCGTATCTATCCAGTATCGTTGAATGTTTTGGGAGCCTGCTCTTAATTATTGGGCTTGCTTCCCGCCTGACCGCGGTCCCGGTTGCGGTCACGATGGGGGTAGCCTACCTGACTGCTGATTTCGAAGCTATCACGAGCTTCTTCAGTGACCCGGACAAGTTTGTGAAGGCCGACCCCTTCCCGTATTTCATCTGTGCACTGATAGTTCTGGTCTTCGGCCCTGGTAGGTTTTCAGTAGATGCGCTAATCAAGTGGAAGTTGGGCGAGCCGCGGCGCCGAGGAACTGAAGGCAATAGCTTCGGGTGGAGTTCCCAGACACCAACAAAGCTCAAAGTCCAGAATTAAAAGTGCCGGTCGCTAGCTCTGTTGCGACGTTTCTCCTCGATTAAAAAGTAAAGTGCGAACATGGCAATCCTAGGATGCCGAAGGACAGGCGCTGCTTGCCCGAGAGTGAACCAGTACGAATACCTGACTTCATCGGAGCCAGGGTTGCTGGCGTCCGAGAAAGTCGGTCACGCAGAACCCGCCGCCAGCACGAGCGCAGAGAAATGAAGCTTACTCGTGCAAGTCTTATAACCGCAGTCGGGCCTTCACAAAATCTACCAGGTCTGTCAGATTTTGGCCGATTGCGTCGGGTGCAACACCCAATTCCTCGATCGGGAGATTCAAGCGATTCACCCAGAATGTCGGGTAGCCAAACAGCTTGGCTCCGGCGGCATCCCAGCCGCCAAACGCGGCAAAAGCAATTTGTTCCGGCCTTAGATGAAAGGCATCGATCCCCATTTGATAGGCGCGCGGATCCGGTTTGTAAACTCTTACTCTGTCGGTGCTCAGGCTGGGTTGAAAAATTCCCTCCAAACCAGAACTCTTAATCGCGCTGTCAAGCATGTGGGGAGTCAGGTTGGACAGGAACGCCAGGCGTATACCCGCCTCTCGCAGCCATTTGAGAGCGGGCAGAGCATCAGGATAACTCTTGAGCTCAAGATAGGCCTGCATGAGCCGTTGCCGCTTCTCGAGGCTCAACTCGACCTTCAGCATGTTGGTGGCAAAAACCAACGCGTCTTCGGTAACCTTCCAAAAATCTGCGTAGTGGCCAGAAACGGTTCTCAGCCAGGTGTATTCGAACTGGCGTGTACGCCAAAGGTTGTCCCTTTGATAGTCGTTTGATGTTTCCCCAGCACAGATAGTGTGCAGAACTCTGTCCGTATACATTTCGCGTTTCATCTAGATGAGATCGCTCTGCACAGGGACTAACTGATTTGCGGGCTCGCGACCGCCGGCGGGGCCAGGATCCGATGGATCGATCATCACCGGAGCGCGCTCATGAAGATACTGGACAAAATCCTTCGAAAAGAAGACATCCAGGGTCCAATCGAGAGCGACCCGCAGCTTCTTTTCGAAGCGCGGAAGCTTAAGAAGGTAGATCGTACGCCAGAGCCACCAGGCGAGGAATCCAGAGAAATTGACACCCACAATTCGGGCAACGCCGGTCCGGCGACCGATCGAGGCCAGCAAACCAAGCGTCTTGAACCGGAAGGGCAGTAAGTCCTCGCCGCGAATACGGGCGACAATATTGTGGGCCAGCACTTTGCCCTCCCTTGAGGCGTGTTGAGCGGTGGGCGGCTGATAGCCTCCCTTTTCATCTGGAATGACGGCGCAATCACCAAGCGCCCACACACCGGGAAAGCCCTCGACTTCCATGGCGGCACTGGCCTTCAGGCGATTACGATCCTTCGGCAGATTTAACTGACTAAGTAAAGGATGAGGTGACGTGCCGGCGGTCCAGACGAGCGTAAAACTGCTAATACGCGTATCGTCGGTCAGTAGTACTTCTCTGGGCGTTACCCCTGTTACCTTTATGTTGGGGTGAATCTCCACTCCGCGCTCAGCGAGCTTGCGATTGGCATAGCGGCCGAGTTCTTCACCAAGTTCGGGCAGAACGAACTCCCCGGGGTGGACTAGCACGACGCGAAGCATCTCGGGCTTGATGTTGGGATAATAAGGGAGGGCCTCCTTCAGAAAATCATTGATGCTCCCGGTCGTCTCGACTCCTGCGAAACCCCCACCGGCAACCACAAAGGTCAGGAGCGGTTCGCGGTCGTTCGCAGCGCACTCGGTGTCCGCCTCTTCGAGATGCTCAATCAGACGGTTGCGCAGCTCGATCGCATCTCCGAGCGACTTCATGGTAACGGCTCTTTCCTGGAGACCTGGGATATTGTAAAAATTCGTGACGCAACCGAGTGCGAACACGATGTGGTCATATCCGAGCGTATGAGTATGCTGGTCGAACCCGTGAGAGAGAACGACACATCGATTTACGAGATCGACAGATTGAACCTCTCCCTCAAAGAATCGGACGTGCCGTAACATCTTTCGGATCGGATTGACAATGTGCGTTAAATCCAGGTCGCTCGCCGCGACTTCGT
>DATFWM010000508.1:0-4488 GCA_035259295.1 Blastocatellia bacterium
TTGACGAGCACGGTAACCTGGTCCAATACAAGCCGGCGTTCGGAGGCAACATTGTCGCGTTGATTTATTCGAAGACGCTTCCCCAGATCGCGACGGTCAAACCGGGGATGCTTCGCGCTGCGAAGCCAAATTACTCGCGCACGGCCGACGTGGTTCGTCTTGCGACTCCGAAACTTGACGACCAACGAATGCGCCTAATTGAGACTCGCAAGGAGGTCTCGATTGAAGTCGCCGAGCTTGACGAAGCAGAGCGTGTGATTTGCGTCGGCACAGGCATTGGTGGCCTGGAGAATCTCTCCGTCATTGAAGCCTTTGCGCGCGCGTTGGACGCGCGGATAGGCGCGACACGGCGAGTCGTCGATCAAGGATGGCTGCCGCGGCACCAGCAGATCGGGCTAACCGGCAAGGTAATTTCGCCGGCGCTTTACATCGGCGTGGGCGTGCGAGGCGCGCTCAATCACACGATTGGCATCCAGCAAGCTGGCACGATTGTGGCGATTAACACGGACGCGGGCGCAGACATTTTTCACACAGCCGACTTCGGGGTGGTTGGAGACTGGGCCGAAATCGTGCCCGCCCTCACCGCGAAACTCGAAGGCGCCAGGTGATTTGTCTTTAGGGCGACCCGAGGCCGAACAAAAGACGCATTCTTCGCTGGGGCGGCCACGGAGGGCCGCCCCTACACGTGAACTTTCGCTTCAAAGCGAGTTTCTCGTTTATCCATAGATATAGGCTTGCATCGCTCGACGCGAAGTCGAAACCCGCCGAGCAGATTCGCGCAGGTTGGAAACCGGCCTTCTTGCTGCGACCACTGAGCGCTTTCTCTTGTGAGCTCCAACACCAGCGTCGCGCAAGACCGCGGATTGGGATCGCGGCTGATCACCAACAACGCCGACGGTGTGTTCTCTATCGCTCGGCGAAACCGAAACCACCAGCTCAATGGGATGCGGCGAGACTGTTGGTGAGGGACATCTCCAAGATCCAACGCAACCAACCCGAAACCGCCGCTCTGCAGGAGAAGGTCAGTCGCTTTGATCGCATGATCAACGTTTGAAACGCACCGTATCCAGAGCAGTTGGTCGAAGTCTACTCCGGCGACTGCAGCCGATGTTGCGTCGAACGAGTCGCTGGCATCCACCAGCGCGCATACTTCCTGCCAAGCGGTCGCGGCTGCAAGCACGGAATGGAGCAAGCTTGTGCGACCCGATGAGGGAGCGCCGAGGACTTCGGTGATGGCTCCTCGCGGGAGGCCGCCGGCTATGCGGTCGACTTCGGCGATGCCGGTTGATATAAGCTCGGCAGCCTGTTTTTCACGCAGCTTGAACGCGGAGCCGAACCGCTCGGCCAACTCCGACTCGATTTCTACTTTTGAAAGCGCGAGCTTCATTCGCTTCTACAGGCAAATGTCTCAAATCCCAAATCTCAAACTCGAGATTTAGCAGACCGACAAAAATAGATCAAAAAATTGCAATAATCTTCGAAAATCTGAATTTATCGCTTGAAGCTTGCAACTGTCAAGACATATCCTAAAAAAATATGGGCGCGGATTGGTGGTTACGCGGCCATGGTCAAACAAAAACCTGACAGCTCGGCAGAAGATCTCATACCCGACAAACCGACCATCTCCTCGCTCCAAAAGGCGGCGGCTGACTGCAAAGCATGTGACCTATGGGAAAACGCCACGCAAACTGTCTTCGGCGAGGGCGCGTCACGAGCCAAAGTCTTTCTAATCGGCGAGCAACCCGGCAACGAGGAGGACCTCCGAGGTCACCCCTTCGTGGGCCCTGCCGGAAAGTTGCTCGATCTGGCGCTCCAAGAAGCAGGCATCGACCGACGAGAAGCTTACGTTACCAACGTTGTGAAGCATTTTAACTGGGAGCCGCGCGGCAAGCGGCGCATACACAAGAAGCCCAACGCAAAACAGATCGAGGCTTGCAGGCCCTGGCTTGAAGCCGAGATCGCAATGGTTAAACCCGAGGTGATCGTGTGTCTCGGAGCTACCGCCGCTCAGACCTTGCTCGGAAAGGACTTTCGCGTCACCAAACAGCGTGGTGAGATGATCGAGTCCGAACTTGCTCCGTTTATAATGGCCACCGTTCATCCTTCCTCGATCCTTCGAGCGCCCGACGACAAGACTCGCCGGATCGAGATGCGGCTGTTGGTCGACGACCTGAAGAAGGTTGCAAAAGTCTTACATTAGAATTTCTGTTGGACTTTTCGTGAAATTGATTTACATTATTCGGGCCGCAACTTTTATAGACCCGAGCGTTCAAGTGTAGCGAAGGGTGCATTCTTGATTGATTGAAACGGAGCTTCGATGGCAAGCTTCAAAAGAACAATCGTTGGCATCGGCGCGATATTGCTCTTAGCGCACCCGTCGCTCGCTGAATCCAAGTCAGTTTCGTATCAGTTTCTTCTCGAAAGGCTGCTTGACAACCATCGCGTCATAAACATCGTCGACGACTTCCTCGCGTTTTGGGACCAGGCGAAGGACAAGACGCCAGGCGTCCAACGGAGGCTTTGGAGACGTCTGGTTGAAAACAAGCACCGTGAGTATTTCGATCGAGCTGTGTACCGCACTGCAGATTCGAAGACTCGGCGCGCGATGCTCGACGACTTTCTCATTCGCGTCCCGAGCCAGATCGAATCGATTCGCGAATTCAACAGCACCATCTTCGACCTTCGAGCAAGTCCGCTCATCGACGCGTACTTTAACTTCAAGGTGCGGTTTCCTGAATACCAGCAGCGCGGCGACGTTTACATTGGCCTGAGCTTGTTTCGTTTCGATGGCGCGGTTCGAGCCCTGCAAAACGAGGCGGGCGTGCCCGACACGTTGTGCCTGGGCGCGGAGGTGCTGTCAGGTTACACGCGCGAACAGACCCGTATCGCGATCGTTCACGAGTTTTTCCACCTCTATCATTTCGGCTTCCTGTTTCAGCAGCCAGAGCCAAGTTCCTCGATGGAGTTTCGCACACCGCACATGCCGTTGATGATCGAAGGCATGGCAGTAGCCGGAGCTGAAGCAGTCTTTCCCAACCAGGCTGGCGAGGTCTATTTGCACTTTACCGAGGAACAGCTAGCGGCTGGGAAGCAGGACCTCTCGCAGAACGCCGGGCGCTTTCTTGAATTGATTCGAAATGGCGCGCCGCCTGAGGAGTACGAGCCGTGGTTCACGCATTCGCATTTAAGTGAAGCGCCGCCGCGCGGAGGTTACCTGCTCGGGTATGAAGCGACCAAACGAGTGATGGCCGCGTACGGGTTGGAGCAAATGATTCGAATGACCCCCGCCGAGCTGCGCGAGCACGCCGAAGAACAACTCGCGGTTATGGCCAACGAGCGAATTCTTCTTATGGCGGCTCATTGACGGTTTCCGCTTGTTGACACCACCCTCATGCTTTCGTATATTGCACGCTCGACAAAAACAAACACACAGCTTAGGAGAGCCCCGATGAGTGCAACCACCGAGCGTGCCTCTTTCATTCAGGATCCCAATCTAAAAGTTCTAATCGACTCTGACCGGCTGCAGGCTCGCGTTCGCGAGATGGCGAGACAGATCACAGCCGACTACGCAGGCAAGAACCTTCATCTGATAGGAGTGTTAAAGGGGGCCTGCGTTTTTCTGTCGGATCTGATGCGGTCGATCGATCTGCCACTGTCGGTCGATTTCATCGGCATATCGAGCTACGGGGCGTCGACCAAGTCCTCCGGCGAGGTGCGCATTACCAAAGACCTCGATGTCAGCCTTGCCGGCAAAGACGTCTTGGTAGTTGAGGACATCATCGACACCGGATTGACCTTGAACTACATGGTGAACATATTCCGATCGCGCGAGGTAAGCTCGCTTGCAATTGCCGCGCTGTTGGACAAGCCCGACCGCCACGAGATTGAAGTCGACGCCAAGTACATCGGCTTCACGATTCCGAATCATTTCGTCGTCGGCTATGGATTGGATGTCGGCGAGATGTATCGCAACCTTCCGTTTATCGCGGTGCCTGAGGCGCCTGAGAACCTGCTGAAGAACTAGGAGATAATAGGACGAATAGGATCTATCCGACCTATTCTTATGGAGCCAAACAATCTCATTCCAGCCCACGGAGGCTATCGCCAACTGAAATCGTTTCAGCACGCCGAGTTGGTTTACGATGCGACGGTGAGATTTTGCGATCGGTTCATCGATAAGCGCTCACGCACTTATGACCAGATGGTACAAGCTGCGCGTAGCGGGCGGCAGAACATCGCCGAGGGGAGTCAAGCATCTGGCACTTCAAAGAAAACCGAACTGAAGTTGGTGGGCGTGGCACGCGCGAGCCTGGAAGAACTGTTGCTGGACTACGAGGACTTTCTGCGTCAACGGGGCCTGCGCTTGTGGGGAAAGGATCACCCGAGGGCAAAAGCTGTGCGACGTTTAGCCTACGAAAAGAATAGGTCCTATTCTCTCCCACAATTGGTCAGGACCTCGCTCATCTGTATAATCTCATTGGCGTCGAT
>DATFWM010000509.1:0-3950 GCA_035259295.1 Blastocatellia bacterium
AAAAAGGCAGAGGCTTCACGACCGAGGAGATGATCGCGACCGTCAACCGGGTGACTCGGCGCGATTACCACGAGTTCTATCGCAGGTACGTTTCGGGTGTCGAGGTCCTGCCTTATGACACTATCCTTGGCTACGCAGGATACAAGCTTGAATCGTCCTCGCGAAGGACTCCGCAGCTCGGGATAGAAATAGACGAGACGCCCGAAGGATTGAAGATCACCCGCGTAGACCGTGGCGGCCCGGCTTTCAAATCCGGCCTCCGCGCGGGTGACATTCTGATGCGCGTCGATGGCATGGACGTTCAGAAAGATCAACAAGCAGTGATGGAGTGGTTAGAGCAACGAATAGGCAACGGCGTGAAGCTGGCGATCAAGCGCGCGGGAAAGGATCTGGCCATCGACCTAGAGGTCGGCTCCCGCAATGAGGCGAGCTACAAGATCGTCGAGCTATCAAATCCGACGCCCGACCAGAAGAGGGTCCGCGAAGCGTGGCTGAGGGTCGCAAATAAGTGACCATGTCGACGCGGCAGACAATCTTTGCCGAGCAGTCGCACTTAGTTAGCTACGGCGTGCTCTTCAGGCAATTCTTCGTCGGCGGATTGGTTTCCGACCTCGCGAGCTCGCTGCGAAACTCGCCGAAGTGATTGCGAACCTCGCCCATATTGACGTCAGCTTCTTTCGTAATCCGACCAATCGACATGCCGGCCGTTAACTTTGCCAGAATATCGTCAAGCGGCTTATCGATTCTGTCGGCGAGCAGCACCGCCGCGACGAATTGCCCAAATTCAAAGTTCGCAAGCGAATTAAACTTATCCTTCAATTGCTGTGCGGTGCCGACGCCGGTTGTGTGCGCGGCCAGTATGCAAAACACCACGTCGCGGCCAAGCTGATCGGCCGCTTCCTCGGCCTTTGCACCGGTCTTGTTCGCCTCTTTGTTGAGCTGCTTCATCTCTTGCTTGCTGGCGCCTTTGTCGCCGCTCTGACCCTGAGCGATAGCGGCGGACGCGAACGCCACAGCTATCGTCAATGCTAGAACAAATCTCCACATCGTATTCTTCATATCAACCTCCTGGAACAAGATCAAGTACACTAAAGCCGCGAGCTTCTTTGTAGCGTCTCGTTCGCACTCGATGAGTTTCAGGCTGGCTCTCTTCGTCCGACTCACGAACGCTGCCAGTCTCGGTGAGGATTCAGGGCAACTACAGCTTAAGCGAGTTGAGAATAACGGCCAACAGTTCAGTGAAGTAGGTAGCTGCAGAACGCGATTTGAGAACTCGCGACGCGCGTGGTATCTTTTCACCTGCAAACACGATCTGATTCTATCACCCACGCAGCGCAAAAAACGTCGAGGTCCAGCGTGAGCAGCGTCGAACGAGCCCGTGAGGCTCTTCAACAACATTTCGGCTTCACCGATTTCCTAGAAGGCCAGGCCGAAGTAATCGAGTCGGTGCTCGCCGGTCACAACGCCGTAGTGGTCATGCCGACCGGCGGCGGAAAGTCCCTCTGTTACCAGTTGCCGGCAATGATGATCGACGGCGTCACGCTTGTAGTCTCGCCTCTCATTGCCCTGATGAAGGATCAGGTTGATCAACTTTCGACGCGAGGCATTCCGACAACCTTCATCAACAGCTCGCTCCCTTACGCTGAAACCAACAGGAGGCTGAGCGAGATTCGACGCGGCATTTACAAACTGGTTTACATAGCGCCCGAGCGGTTTCGCAGCCAAGCCTTCATGGACTCGATCGCCCAAGTCAAAGTGCGCTTGTTCGCGGTCGACGAGGCGCATTGTATATCGCACTGGGGCCACGATTTCAGACCCGATTATCTCAGGCTCAAAGAGGCGGCCCAGCGCCTCGGACATCCGCAGATACTTGCGCTGACCGCGACGGCCACTACCAAAGTGCGCGCGGACATAAGCGAACAATTGGGGCTGACGGATCCGAGCTTCCTGGTGGCGGGGTTCGACCGCCCCAATCTGGCGTTGCGAGTCGTGCATGTCTCGACAGATAAGGAGAAACTCGAAACGGTCAAGCGCACGATCAACACGCTGGGAGCGCACGGGTCCCGCGTGCGGCGTGGCGAGACCGATGGCGAGGGGACGCACGCGGGTCGCGTGCGCTCCCAGGGCGGCTCGGGAATCATCTACACCGCGACCCGCAAGAGTGTGGAGCAGCTCGCCGCCAAACTCAAGATGGCAGGGCTCAGCGTCGAGCCCTATCACGGAGGCATGGGCGAGCTCGAGCGCACCCGCGCGCAAGACAGCTTTATGAACGGCCGTCTGCAAGCCATTGTCGCAACCAACGCGTTCGGAATGGGCATCGACAAGCGCGACATTCGATTCGTCATCCACTATCACATCCCCGGCTCGATCGAAGCTTACTATCAAGAAGTCGGGCGCGCGGGCCGTGACGGTCTGCCCGCAGAGTGCCTGCTACTGTTCAACTATGCCGACACTCGCACTCAGCAATTCTTCATCGAAGGCAATAATCCTCCGCCGGAGTTGATCCGCCGGGTCTATCACGAGATCGCGTCATTCGGCGTTGAGAAGATCGAGATGTCCGCTCGGGAATTGGCCGAGCGGCTCGGCGAGAAGAACGAGATGTCGATCTATTCGGCGCTGGTGATGCTCGAAAAGGCAGGTCACATCGAGCGCGGCCGTTCGTCGGATAAGAACATCATCGTGTGGCTGACGACTCGCGTTGATACCGCGCTCGATCAAGTGGTAGACGATTCCGTCGAAGGAAATCTGCTGCGCGAGCTTGTCTTCAATCAAGACCTGAACGAGCGGGAGCAAACTGAGGTCAATCTCGTTGGGGTCAGCCGCGCATTGAATCTCACCGATGCGCAGATACGCCGCGCGCTTCGCGGTCTTTCATCGCGCGGCGTTATTTCTTATCGCAATGCTTATCAGGGCCGGGGCATAAAGCTCCTTGATAACCCGCCCGCTGTCAGCCTGCGCATCGACACAAAAGAGTTGGCTGTACGAGCGTCGGCCGAACAGTGGAAGTTGCGCAGGATGATCGATTACTGTTATCAAAAAGCCTGTTTGCGGCGTTTCATCTTGAATTATTTTGGCGATCGCAAGAAGGTGGATAATTGCGAGTCTTGTTCAGTCTGCGCGCCACATCTTTCAAGTTACGTTGAGGTGGCGCGCTCCGAAAAGAAGCGTGCCGCCGGCACGCTGAGGATCGCCGCCGAGTCTCGCGCTGTAAAGCTCCCGCCTTCAACTGAGATCGATCAGTTGATCATAGATCACGCGCCGACTGGTGAAGAGCTTCGCGCAGAGCTCAGAAAGCGAGCTGAGTTGAATCGCACATTGAATGAGGCGACGGGCGTTACCGAGCCCGAGACGCCAGCCCGACGCAGCCTGAATCAAGCCGAAACTATTGTCGTGAAAAAAATATTGAGTTGTGTCGCAAGACTCAACGGGAGATTCGGCAAAGGGACCGTCGCTGCGGTGCTTCGCGGATCGCGTTCGTCTCAGGTGATCGAACATCACCTCGACAAGCTCTCGACTTACGGACTGCTTAAGGAGATGTCGCAGAACGACATCGGCGGATACGTCAAGGCTCTGATCCAAGCGCGGTGTATCGCCGTGGGCAAAGGTGTTTATCCGACTGTGAGCCTCACCGATTTCGGCAGAGAAGTGATGGCATCTCGTGCGGAGGTGCTGCTCGATTTGGAGTGAGTAGCACAGACTTTAGTCTGTCTGAACATCGCTACAGACTAAAGTCTGTGCTACGCTGTGATAGATTCTCATCGGAGCTATTTGATGGAGTCCGAACAAACTGCTTCCGGCGTCCTTCAAATAAACGAAAAGGGATTTGGATTCCTTCGCCTGCCGGAGAGCAATTACATGCCCTCCCCCAAGGACGTCTTTGTTCCGCGAAATCTGATTCAGCAATTCAGACTTAGAGAAGGAGTCCAGATTACAGGGGAAGCCAGACCTTC
>DATFWM010000510.1:0-2869 GCA_035259295.1 Blastocatellia bacterium
AAACACCAGTACCGCGCCGATGATTACCGGCTTGGATATTCTGCCCTGTTGCTGCTGAAGTAGGTTCAAGAGTAAGAGAATCATGCTGCTGTTGTCCTATCTGGAATTCGAGTTCAATGCATCAAGTCTAGCATTCGATCAGCTGTCATGCCTCTACTGATGCCGCCGACTCCGGCGCAGGTTGCGCGAGCGCGACAATGGCTTCAAGCAAAATCATCTCTTCGTCGGCTGCAACCGTCCGAAGGTCAATCATCACGCGGCCGTGCTCGGTTCGAGTAATGATCGGAATGCTGTAGCACCGGAGCCGCTCTTCGACCGAGGACGCAGACATTTCGGGATGTTCAAGAGCGAGGAGCGTCGTCGGGAGTTTAACCTCAGGCGCCGATCCTCCGCCGATCACCGACCAACCTTCCTCGAGCGTCGTTTTCAATATTCCGTTGCTCGATCGGGCAACAGCCTGTCTCAGGTTTGTAGCGCGGCTGGCAATCTGATCGCGAGTGGATGCGATTGCGCGTATCACTGGAACTTCCGCGTCAGCAACGCCTCGCTCATAGAGTCTGAGCGTTGCCTCGATCGCGGCATAAGTCATCTTGTCGACCCTGAGAGCTCGCATCAAAGGGTTTTTGCGCAGACGATTGATTATCTCCCGCGATCCCGCGATGATGCCTGCTTGCGGACCGCCCAGCATCTTGTCTCCACTAAAAGAGACAACAGAAATTCCAGCCTTGAGTGACTCTGCAACAACAGGCTCATCCGTAACGCCGTAAGGTGAGAGATCAATCAAACAGCCAGAACCGAGATCTTCAAACGAAGGGATGCCTGCGCGCACCGCGAGCTCTGCGATTTCCTTAACGGTTGGGCGCTCTGTAAATCCGATGATGCGATAGTTTGACGGATGGACTCGCAGGATTAATCTTGTGCGCTCGTTGATCGCACGCTGGTAATCGGCGATTCGAGTTCGATTCGTAGTGCCGATTTCGCGGAGCGTCGCGCCGCTTTTCTGCATGACTTCGGGGATTCGAAAGCTGCCGCCGATCTCGATCAACTCGCCGCGTGAAACGATGACCTCTCCGCCTTCTGCCAACGTGTTGAGCACCAACAGCACCGCCGCCGCGTTGTTGTTGGCTACAACCGCGGCCTCGCTTCCGGCAAGCCGCGCCAGCAGCGACTCGCAGTGCGTCTCTCGATGGCCCCTTTCTCCCTGGCTTAGGTCATATTCAAGATTGGAGTAATGAGCGGCGACGTCTGAGACTGCCTCTATCGCCTCGGAAGGAAGTGGTGCGCGGCCCAGATTCGTATGAATGATAACGCCGGTTGCGTTTATGACGCGACGCAGTGACGGCTGAGCGCATCGAGCAGCTCGCGCTTCCAGCCTGCGCTCAATTTCTTCGGTTAAAGATTGGCCGTTAAGCCCTGAAGGCTGATTTCCGCCAATCAGTTGTTCTCGTATCTCGTCGATAATCTCCCGCAACAGGTCCCGCACTCGCTGGCGGTTCAAAGCAGAGGTCAGCCGGGAGGCCAGCGGCCGTTCCAGGAGTCGCTCGATTGCGGGCAAAGATCTTAGCAAATGATCCGGCATGTGATTTCCGTTGACACTGATCGGTGCCTGGCGTACATTTTAGCACAACCCCTGCAAGTTACACATTAGAGCCCTCCCGAGAGCGAATCAGATGGAAACCAAGTCAGAAAGCACCATTGATCTTGAACTTGACCGGCTCGAATATGAGATTCGCCGATTGAAGGTGGAGTACGACATCTTCTTCAACGGGGGCACCGTTCGACCGCCTGTCGATACCAAGGGCCGCGTCGAAACTGCAATCAAGCGCATCTACGATATCCGAGGCATGTCATTCGGAGAGCGCTTTCGCTACAACAGCCTTGTTGCGCGCTACAACGTTTTGCGCGAGCTGTGGCGACGCCAGACCCAGGAACGTGAAGAAAGCGGGCGACCTCCTACGGCTGAGGCGCTGACAGCCGCGCGAGAGCACGTCACCGTAATTCGGTGTCAGGATCCTGAGCGCGAGCCGGAGAAGGTTAGCGAGCTTTACGACCATCTGGTGGCGGCTAAGCGAGAGTGCGGCGAGAGACTTGGCGCGCTGAGCCTGCAGGTATTCACTCAGTTTCTGACGTCGCGGGCCGAACACATCAAAGACCACCTCGCAACTGAAGCCGTCGATTTCGTGGTCGGTGTTGACAACGGAAGAGTCAAGTTTGCCGCCCGCCCGGCCCGTTAATCTAAGAGGGAATCAAGGCCATTCAATTCCGGGATGGACTAGCCTAGGGAGCCTCGCTGCTCAGCGCTTCTCGCGCGATTTGAAGCAGCGGCATCAATCGCATCTCCACACGCATCAACCGGTCACTTACGTGCCTTGGGTTGTTGAAATCGTCTCGTGCCATCGAACCCAATACCTGAGAGGATTGGAAAATGATGTTTCCCAGTGGCGTGCCCATGTACGCAACAAACTCACCGTCCCGGAAATACTGGTTGGCCTGGAGATCGAATCCGCTGAGAACCAGCGCCGCTCCTGAAAGCTCGTTTACTTGATCGAACACAGTTTCGACAATCGAGGCGCTCCTCATGGGGTCGAGCTGCACGTAAGCCCTGGCTATCTCGACTTGTGCCTGAAGCTGTCCGTAGTCGCGCGCACGATCGCCAATCGATGCCTGCGCCTCAGCGAGAAGCTGAAGGGCAGTTGCTTTGTCGCCGTCGCCGGCGTAGGACGTTGCCATCTGCGAGAGCAGAACCGCGCGCTCATTCGATGAAGGCAATCGTGAGAGCATCGCGCGAGCTTCGTCGAGTTTTTTCTGTTCCCTCGCCTTGTAAAAAGACTGTCGCTCGATGTTCAACGACATTTCCGCGCGTTGACGG
>DATFWM010000511.1:0-5355 GCA_035259295.1 Blastocatellia bacterium
AGCAGGGGCTGGGGGATCTCAATTGGCCTATGGACGGAGTCCTGATCAGCTCTTACATCAAAGGAGGCCAGATGCCTTTTGGCGCCAACCTATCAGATTCCGAACGAGACGAATTGCATGAGAAACTGGTTCAAGAGTATTTCGCGATTGACGACGCTGCTCCGGGCATCCTGAAGTCGTGGCTCTTGGACAGGCGCAGGTGACTTTCGCTTGAGTCACCGTCGAATCATACCGCGGCAAAATGAAGCTGCTCTTCGTTAATCGCGCCTTAAGAGGAGACTACATGAAAAGGATTCTCTCACCAATTGTGTTGCTCATGCTGGCGTTTGGAGTTAGCGCGCAGACCGCTCCGGACGCCGCCGAGCTCACGAAGCTGTTGAAGGAGTTTCTCGATGGCGCCTCGCGCAACGACGCTCAGGTGCACGATCGCTTCTGGGCTGACGACCTTATCTATACCAGCTCGTCTGGAAGACGGATCGGCAAACCTGACATTATGCGCGATGTGCACTCAGCGAGGCCAGCGAAACCCGGAGAGTCGACAACCACTTACACCGCTGAAGAGATTCGCATTCAGCAATACGACAGTACCGCGATCGTGGCATTTCGCCTGGTTGGCACGACTAAGAAGGGAGAGAAAAGTGAGACGGCCAACTACTTGAACACCGGAACGTTTCTAAAGCGCAACGGCAAGTGGCAAGCTGTGAGCTGGCAAGCCACCAGAATTCCGCCCGCAGAGGAAGGATCGAAGAAATAGATAGATCGTCAAAGATCCAGAGCGCATTTATGTAAGCTACGCGATCAAGCAAAAGGAACACTAATGAAAACCACTCGCCGCACATTCCTGAGCCAAGCAATAACAGGACTCTCGTCTGCAGCGCTTATGAGAGGGTATCGTTTGCTGGCGTACGCCCGATCAAAGGGAGTGAAATTCAGGATCGGGGCTCCGGACTGGAATCTGAAACAAGAGACCAAGATAGAATCTGTTGCGCTCGCCAAGAAGATTGGCTTCGACGGCGTTCAAATCAGCCTCGGTGTTGGCGCCGACAAGCTGCCGCTAGGCGATCCGGCTCTTCAGAAAGCCTTTCTCGCCGAATCGAGGCGAGTGGGCCTGCCGCTCGCTTCCGTATGCCTCAACATACTCCATCGCAACATTCTGAAGTCGGACCCGCTTGGGCAGCGCTGGCTGGCGGATTCAATACCGATTGCAAAGAACCTCGGCGTAAGAGTCATATTGCTGCCGTTCTTCGGCAAGGGCGCGCTCCAGACAGGGTCCGAGATGGATTACGTTGGAGACGTGCTGCGAGAGATTGCTCCAACGGCCGAGAAAGCTAAAGTGACCCTGGGTCTTGAAGACACTATCTCAGCCCGCGACAACGTTCGAATAATGGAACGCGCTAAATCGCCAGCGCTGCTTGTTTACTACGATGTGGGGAATTCGACGGCCGGCGGTTTCAACATAATCGAAGAGATTCGCTGGTTAGGCCGTGAGCGCATCTGCGAAGTTCATCTCAAAGACAATCCGCACTTCCTGGGCCAGGGCAAAATTGATTTCACAGCGGTCGTGGATGCGCTGGCAGACATTGGATTCGACGCGTGGGCGCATCTTGAGACAACCAGCCCTACCCGGTCCATCGAAAACGATATGGGGACGAATCTGAAATTCATCCGGGAGATAATCGCGAAAAGAAACAGGTCGGCCCATTGATTCTGAAGCCCCAATCCCGAACTTCCAAGGTCCTGTTGGTAGATTGCGATGACCCGGTAAGTCTTCTGCAAGGCAACTCATAGGAACAAAGTTTGCATCTCCTAATCACGGTTCGTAATCTCACTAAACAACATGGGTAGCAAGTCATGAAATCAAAGATTCTTCTTATCGCAATACTCAGCGTCGCCGTCGCGCTTACCGGCTTGGGACTCACCGCGCAAACGGCGAACGCGCAGCAAATTCGCAAGTCCAGGTTGACTGACGTTCAGGTTTTCTACCAGCAGTTGGCCCCTTATGGAAGATGGTTCTCGATGTCGCGCTATGGCTCGGTTTGGTCCCCGTACGGCATCGCCGCTGACTGGCGGCCGTACACCAACGGCGAGTGGGTATACACGGACGACGGATGGACCTGGCTCTCTGATGACGATTGGGGATGGGCCACGGACCACTACGGTCGCTGGTTCTATGACACGCGCTACGGGTGGGTGTGGGTTCCCGACAGCGTCTGGAGTCCAGCTTGGGTTTCGTGGCGATATGGCAATGGTTGGATCGGCTGGGCGCCCCTGTCGCCAATGTCGATTTGGGGGCCAAGCGGCTTTGCGGATCCGTACTACGACTCAGTACCGGTAAGCTGGTACAGCTTTGTCCGGCAAGACGTCTTCGTGCAGCACCACATAAAGAGGTTCATTGCTCTTCCGGATCAAAATCAAACGCTGGTGCGTGTGACTGACAAGGTGACGCATTACACCTTGATCAATGGTCAAATTGTCAATCGCAGCGTTTCGCGAGAGACCATCGAGAGGGTTATTGGGCAGAAGGTTCCCAAGCACCAAATCCAAGACGTTGGATCGCCAGCGACTTTAACCAATCTAAAGAACGGGCGAGTCAAAGGCGACAAGGTGCTGATGTACAGACCGACCATCACGCAGAGTGACTCCGCGAATTCTGCATCGGCCGCCGCTTCCGCCGATGCTGGGCGTGAGCAGAAGAGGGAGCGCAAGCTCGAAGCTCAACAATCGGCCGCAGCTCGTAAGCTTGAGAAGCATCAGCCGGCCGACCAAGAACGAATCGCCATCGAACGTCAAAGAGCCGCGCAGCGCGCGGCGAAAGAGCAGGCGTGGGAGCAAGAGCGAATGATTCGAAAACAGGAGCGACGGGAGGAGATGCAAATGAATCCGTCGCCCGCTCCAGCGCCAATGCCCGCGCCTCCGCGAAAACATCACGGTCAGGGTTAGTAAATACTCATCCTTGCCCACGCGGGAGGAGGGAGCTTTCAGAAAGCTCCCTTTTTTTTATTGTTAGTGTGCGTACCAGGTTCCAAGCAAAGGAGACCCAGGTGAAAGTTGAAGGCCGCATCGAGTTTGAAATACTAGAGCAAACGCCAGAGCGTGTGATTTCGGAAATGCCGATAGATTCGGGCATGAAGAATCCTTTTGGAGTTGTTCACGCGGGCGCGATCTTGTGGTTCGCCGATGTAAGCGCAACAGTTTTGGCGATGGGATCAACCGACGCGAGTGAAGGGATCTCGGGCTTTCCGCTTGCCGTGACTTTGAATGCTAACTTCGCCGGCAATCAGAAAGAAGGCAAGCTTAAAGCGGTTGCCTCGTTTGTGAAGAAGGGAAAGACAGTCTCGATCGTGCGGACAATTGTCTTAGGCGATAACGATCGGTTGATAGCAGACGTTACAACCAATCACATAGCGGCGAAGTGAAGCGGTTCATTATGATTTTTTTCACTCGCGAGCTCCCCCTGCGAGCTCTTCCTTCTTCTGTTCCCGTTGCCGTCGTCTTCTTCTGAGCACGAACATCACCACGAATAACGCGGCCACGAGACCAAGAGCGATCAAGCCCGCGCCTTTGATCCACTTCTCCAACAAGTCCCAGCTTCGGCCGAAGAAGTATCCGGCGAGCGTTATTGTGACTGACCACAACAAGGCTCCAAGCATATTGAAAAGAGCGAAGGTCGGCCATCGCATCCGCGAAGACCCAGCAAGCAGCGCCGCGAATACTCGCAGACCGGTGATGAAGCGCGCGACTAAAATGGTTTTGTCACCATGGGCCTCGAAGAATCTGTCCATATGATCCATTCGAGCCTTCGTCAGCCCCACGTATCTGCCGTAGCGCTCCAGCGTTGCACGGCCAATCTCGCGCCCGATCCAATATCCCGCGTTGTCGCCGAGCACCGCTCCGGCCGCAGCGATCGCCATCACCTGCCACAGATTGAAGTTGCCTTGCGCGGCAAAGAACCCGGCGGCGAGCAGAATGGTTTCACCGGGCACCGGAACGCCCGCGTTCTCGAGCATCACCCCGAAGAACACCACCCAGTAACCATATTGGGCGAAATAGGAGAGAAGTTTGGCGAGCATTTTTTTTCATCGTACTATCCGAGGGAACGGCGGAGCAACTGGACGTTGGTCGCAATGTGATCGTCAGTTTCGAGAATCCCACCCACGGCAGTGGGTGGATGGTTCAGGCACAGCCTACAAACAAGCACTCGCGATGCCACTTCAGAAGGGGAGGCGGCAGCCGTATTCCGTGTAGGCTGGAGGTGAACCATCCAACCACTGCCGTGGGTGGGATTGTAGGCGTGTCGCATCCCGGAATACCCGGATAACTCACGTCTCATTTATCGTCGCGCTTCACCACGCCAACGTTGGCGATCGTTGCGTCCTTAGTCATGGACGGCACTGCGCAAATGTAGAGCACGATTCCGGCCGCTGGCGCTCTGGCCTCGAGAACACTCTTGCCCACATAGTCGGTCACGTAACCGATCTTCATACCTTGCTCCACGTAGGTTCCGCGCTTGACTAGTGGATAGAAGATCCCGGTTTCCGAGCTTGTGATTGTCAATACCTTTTCGATCCAAACCGGATGTTCGACCGAGGCGGGCGGCCCGGGAAGCATTTTCAAGTAGCGCATCACGCTCAGGCAACCGTTGACCAACGCGGCGAGATCTTCAGGTTCGACCGTCCCCGCGTGTCCGGCTTCAACCGTAATCGAGGGCTTGCCGCGCGTTGTTGCGGTGTTCTCGAGATACCTCGACGCATTTGGGTCCTTTGGCCGGTCGGTTGAAATGATGATGTGATCGAGACCGAACGCCAAAACCATCTCGCGAGAGACGCGGTCCTGGTTCTCGTTGCCGGTCTTGGTCCAGTAGCTGTACGGCCGCAGGCTTTCGTCAAGATCGCCGCCGTGCAAGTCGATCAAATGATCGCACTGCTCGACGACTTGTTTGGTGATCAAGTAAGAAGCGCGTTCCGTTTGCGTGCCGTCCAACTTTCCGGGATACATGCGATTCATGCTCTTGCGGTCAACAGGATTGACGTGTGGAACTTTTTGCTCGAAAGACGCGATGTTGACCAATGGAACGACGATTACCGTGCCCGATATGTCGGCCGGGTTGAGTCGGTTTATTAGTTGTTCAAGCGCGATGATTGAAGTGTATTCGGTCCCATGCGCGCCCGAGACAAGTGCAAGCACAGGTCCAGGCCTGACGCCGCGTATCACAGCAACTGGAATGTTGGTGCCCGGATCAACTCCGGCTGGAACGTTGATCGTGCCCGTAACCTTTTGCCCGCGCGCGGCGGTGGCGGTTCCGACCGTGATCGAGTCGCGGTTTTGGAAGGAGGAGACCGCAACCGGAATACCCGC
>DATFWM010000512.1:0-2938 GCA_035259295.1 Blastocatellia bacterium
GGAATTGAGGAGGCACCTCAATTGCTGCTTTCAGTTGTTTTACTTTTACCATACTTCTCCCTCTTTGTGCAAGACCCAATTTATCGATTCTGCTTGAAGCCATCATCCTCCTGTGCTAAAAAGCCTCAATCGCGCAGCGGGAGGTGCTTATGTCATCACTGAAAAAGACTTGCCACGAGTGTGGAATGCCGCTGCCGGTTGGGATAGCCAACTGCTCGCACTGTGGGGCGGCCGTCGGCACTCTTTTCGACGAGTCGAGCCCGCCCACCATAGACGCGAAGAGCAAACACCGACATAAGATCGTAAGATACGACAGTAAATACGATCGAATAGACAAAGCCAAAGCGTGGGCCAACAACTCGGTCATCCTCGGCCTTGCAAGCTTCTTTTGTCCCGGAATAGGGTTCTTGATGGGAGTCGCCGCGCTAGTTCTCGCGGTGTTGGCGGTACGCATCTTGAGAGCAGAAGAGGTCGAGGAGGGTCGCGGTCCCGCGATTGCTGGATTGATTATCGGCGTTCTGGGATTGATAGCCCAGGCCGCGTACGCGCTTTACGTGTTGAAGTCCGGCAGGCTGCCTTTCATCGGATGATCACTATTTCTCTCCAGCGATCACAGTAGCCTTGATCGAGATCTCAAACGGCGCCCTGCGTCTCTCGCGTTCGATGATTGAAACGATGCGAGCCAACACCTCATCGCGGTTCGGCTCGGGCACGATTCCGATCCATTCGGCAAGAAACGCATCCTTGATCAACGGAGATTCAAGAAAGTCTTTCGCGGTCTCAAAGCTGAACTCTTCTTTGCTGACGAAACTCCGAACGTTTCGCAACCCGGATCGCTCAGCCATCGACTCAGCGTCCGATACTGTGCTTCGCTCGTTGATCAACCCTTCGAGCGCGCTCCAAACCTCGTTGTCTATTCCAATATCGTGCAGCGCCTCCCAGTAAATCGAGAAGAATTCGTCGAAGCTTCCGTGCGTCGCCATTTTCAAGATCACGCTTCCGTCAGGTTGAGCGACGCGCACCATCTCCGCCAACAAGTCCTCTATTTCATCGGCGGGAACCATCGACGCGTCGCTAATCACGGCGTCGAATTGATGACTGTCGAACGGGAGGTCTGAGCTGACTCCTTGCTCGAAAGCGACATCTTTGGTCTTCTTGGCTTGCGCCTTCGCGCGAGCCAAGTCTACGCGTTCTGCGCTCGGATCGATTCCGATCACTTCGCCCTTTCCGCGCATGCGCTCGGCCAGCTCGATTGCGTGCTCGCCAGTCCCACAGTTGACGTCGAGGATTCGACCTTCGGTCGGCAGCTCGATGCTCTCATTGATCAGCGTGTCAAAGCGGTCGCGCCAATCCGGCGCGATAAACAAATCGTATCGGTACGCGAGTTCCTTGGCGCTGCTCATAACTGCGCTGAGCATGATATCACCAACTGCCGTTTGCAGGCTGCCAGCGCTCTCGCTAGAATAACCGACGTTCATGCCGCAGTGCCCAGTATGCTATCGCGAAGTAGAACCTGAGCAGTTGGTCGCGTCCGAAGCGATCGACGCTGCTCTTCGCCCGCTATTGGCTGTGAACGCTCGCGCCTGGGAGCCGGGCAAACCGATATGCGCTGACTGTCTGCGGCGTTACTCGCGCTTGCGCGACGATCTTTCGACTGCCTTTCCCCATTTCGACGAACAAGAGCTAAAGGTCGTGCCCACTCCCATGCGGCTCGATGCGCCTGACCAGTTTCGAGGCCGAGGCGTCACGATAGCGTTCTTGGACTCGGGCTTCTACGCCCATCCCGATCTCGTCGAGCCGCGCAATCGAATTCTCAAATATGTGAATCTCGTCGACCGCGCTAAGCCGTCGGATTTGACTACCCCGCAAGTGTCTTCGTGGCACGGAATGATGACCTCTGTGGTCGCTGCCGGAAACGGGTTTCTCTCGAACGGACTCTATCGAGGAATCGCATCGGAAGCGAACGTTGTCCTGGTGAAAGTCGGTATGTCCTCGCGCGTGCGACACGCCGACATCGCGCGCGGAATTCGGTGGGTCATCCGACATCGGCAACAGTTCAACATCCGTATAGTGAATATCTCGGCCGGCGGCGACTACGAAGCAAGCTATGTGACCGATGAACTCTCGCAAATAGCGGAAGCAGCCACGAGCGCAGGCCTCGTGGTTGTCGCGGCGGTTGGTAACTCCGGTAATCTGCCGAATCATCCGGTGTTGCCGCCGGCGTCTGCGCCTTCGGTCATTGCGGTGGGCGGCCTTGACGACAGGAACAATCTCGACTTCTCGGACAACGATATGTATCGCTCGAGCTACGGGCCAACGATCGACGGGCTTCAGAAGCCGGAGGTGATTGCGCCTGGAATTTGGATCGCAGCGCCGATACTGCCGGGGACTCCGACTGCGGAACAAGCAGCGCTCTTGTCGCAACTGGAGAACGCAGGCGACTCAGAGCTTCGCGAAATAATCCTGCGTCACAGTGGGGTAGATGAGGACCTGGACCATGCCGTCGATCTTGCGCCTTATCTGCTGCGCCAACTCGTTTGGATAAAGATTCGCGACAACAACGTCATAAGCGGACATTATAAACACGTCGACGGCACGAGCTTCGCCGCGCCGATTGTTTCTTCAATAGCTGCTCAAATGTTGGAAGCTGTTCCCGACTTGAAGCCTCACCAAGTCAAGTTTGCGCTGATCAAGACGGCGGTGCGACTGCCTCAGATCGACGTGGATCGTCAGGGATGGGGCGTAGTCAACCCGAGAGCAGCAATCGCGGCAGCCATCGCGATGCGCGATGCAGAGTCACGCGGAACACACTAGCGCGTTGAAATGCCAACTTTCTCTGTGGTAGAAATGCTGAGGCTGGTTCGCCTGCACTTTTTTGCGACTTTGCAGGCGGATCGCGCGTATAAGCGTTCGAGTGATCGGTGAGGACTGGCGGGCG
>DATFWM010000513.1:0-3866 GCA_035259295.1 Blastocatellia bacterium
GGACGTTGTGCAAGGCCTGCACGAGACTCCGTATGGCGCGAAAGAAGTTGTCGCGAAAGAACCGGGCGGCCATTTCGTGATCTTTTCGCAACTGCCGAAACAACCGCAGCAATGAGGAGGATGATATGCCTGGTGAAACGCGTCAGCTTAGAGATTTAGTATCCATCGGACCGGCGATGTTGAAGGACTTCGAGATGCTCGGAATTAATACCGTGGCCCAGTTGCGCCGGCGTAGTCCGCAAAGAATGTATAAGGAGTTGTGTCGATTACGCGGTCAGCAATTAGACCCTTGCTGTTTGGACGTGTTCGTCGCAGCGGTAGCGCAGGCAAAGGATCCCCACCTCCCGATCGAACAACGGCAATGGTGGTACTGGAGCAAAGTGCGGAAGGCTTCCCAGGCGTCACTCCGTTAACAACGCCCTTTTACTAGCGACAAAAAGGCACATAAGGCACAAACATCTTCATAACTCGTAAATTATTTTGTGCCTTATGTGCCTTTGTGTGGCTGACAATCACGAATTGTCGTATGCCTTCTTCGCCTTCACTGTGACGAACTCGTCCTCTTCGATGATGTAGGCCGTGAGGTTGTAGCCGTAGACGCAGCCGGTATCGAGGCCGATGGCTCTTCGGCCGCGCCGTGGCTCGGGCGCGGGCCAGTGGCCAAACAGCACGATCTGTTCACCGTGATAGACGTGGTACCAGGGTGTGCCGTCCTCACTCTCACGATCTCCGCCGAGGGTCCGCAGACGCGTCATGTCGCCGCTTGTTTGTGAATAGAGCTCCACGTTTGGACGCAGCCCGGCATGAACGACGAGATGCGTATCGAGATCAATCGTGAACGGCATCCGATTGAAGAAACTGGCGTAAGCATCCTTCTCGCCTTTCAGCTCTTTGTGCGTCTCTTTTTGTGCAGGCTTTAACTCGATGTCCTCACCATTCCATTTGCGACGCAGAGCCAGGTCGTGATTACCAATCACGGTGCTGAAGCGGGCGTCGGTCATGAAGAGCTCAAGCACTTCCTTGCTCTTCGGACCCTTGCTGATCAAATCTCCCACCGAGAAAACACGATCGTCATCGCCGACGCC
Source organism: Blastocatellia bacterium (assembly GCA_035259295.1). Classification (GTDB taxonomy): domain Bacteria; phylum Acidobacteriota; class Blastocatellia; order UBA7656; family UBA7656; genus Onstottus_A. The sequence goes on from DATFWM010000513.1 coordinate 1,086, forward strand.
AATCTTCTCGAGCAACTCCATCAGCTCGTCGTAACAACCGTGAATATCTCCGACTACTATTCTGCGACCCGTCATCCATTCCTCCGAAACATTAATACCGTCTGAACGGCAGTCTATTGCATAGCGGAGATTCGATCAATCCGGTTAGCGATAGATGTACGTCTTGCTCTCCTTCTGATCCCATTCAACACTGTCGACGTTGTCTCGATCCGCCGAAAGTATCTCTTCGCTCAACTTGCTCGTGCTCACCACCGGATCGAGATTCACGAGGTAAACAAGCGTGCCCAGCGGTTCGTCCGCATCCTCACGATTGAGCTCGCGCAGCTCGTACTCAAACCGGTAACGCTCAAAGAGCCCTTTGAGTACTTCGTCCGTCTTATCGACGCTGCGCGTCTGCACCGTAATCTCCATCGAGCGAAAAACCTGGAACTGTTCGAAATACTCCAGCACCGACAACGCAATGAGCACAAACAACGTCAGGATAACTGCCATATCCCAACGTCCGACGCCGGCAGCGAGACCGACTCCAAGGCACACCAGCAACACCGTGATCTCCTTCGGGTCGCGAATGTTCGTGCGGAAGCGCACCAGCGAAGCCGCGGCAAAAATTCCGAAGGCACGTGCGGCGCTGTCTCCGACGACCATCATCATCGCTCCGGCCACCACTGCCATCAGAATCTGCGTCTGCGCAACGTAAGGGTTGCGCGCCCCTCGTCGCGGACGAAACGCGAGTAGTGACGCGAGAAACGCAGCCAGCGAAAAGCGCAACGCAATTCTGGCGGACGTCGCTTCCCAACTGGCGAAGGTGGACGGCGAGAGTCCGGAAGCGTCCGGACCAAAGATTTCGCCGAGCAACGGTATCTGATTTTTCGCTTGAGTATCGGAAGTTGCCGGTGCGGCGACGGCGCCGCCACTCGAAGTAGATGCATTCGGTTGATCGCGTAAGAGGTAAGCCAAGAGTCCGCTACCCAACAGCAGCACGACGAACGTCACCATCACCGCAACGGTCACACGGTTCATATCTCGTTATCCTCTCGGAGAAACTTTCTTTTACTTAGACCACAAACGTTTGCTCTTCAACGGGTGAACGTTTCCAGCCACTGAGCCGGTTCCGAATGCATTAATCCTTACCCTGAGAACAACGCGCGTCGATGATCATCTTTGCCTTGCGTATGAATTCCGCGGTCCACTCCGCTGGCGGACGGTCGCGTTCGGCGTTGCGGGATGCTGCAAAGACTCTCGTGATAGTTTGATTTCGTGTTTCGGCATTGAGCAGGCGTTGAAGATTGTCAGCCAACAACTTTCGGCCCGCTTCGCTGATCTTGGTGTCGCCGACACTCTTCGCGTTCGCGATACAGCTTCCGTCACTCGCTTTGATCGGATCTTTCTTGCGCCAAACTTCGAGTCGCGCTTTGTTTTCGCTGGCGCTGGAATATCCAAAAGTCGATCCCATATCACTGACGTAGAAGACCGCCTCGCCCGGTTCGCAGATGCGTGTATCGCCGTTCTTCCTTGACTTCAGACACACAAACTTATGGTTGTCGGTTTTGGTGTCGCCGTGATCGATGAACGCCAGCCAGAGTTTGAAAGCGTCAATCTCCGCGCGCGGAGCGCCGCTTTGTAGGAGCTTCTTAAGCGTTTCGGCGAGCGGGGCCGCGTCCTTGTGATTACAATTCACATCGATGCCGCGCCCCAGCGGCAGCTCGATACCCGCAGCCGGTTGAAACGGTGACCAGCTCGTGCCCTGAAAACTCTTGTTCAGGCTCTTCTCGCAGTCCGGACAAGTCACGTCTGCGACCCATTCATCATCCGCGAAAAATCCGAGCGCTTTCGAAAAACGCGAAGACAAGAACTCACCGTAGACCTCGCCGTTTCGTCTGTTTGGAGCCTGTCCTTTGAAGTGTGGTTTGATTTTATAACGAATCAGCGTACCGTCGTCGTCAGTCACTCCCGGAACAGAGCAATGAAACTTGGGCGTCGTGCCGGCGCCCGGTGACTCATCCTTGTTTGCTACACAGTTGATCGGTTTTGCGAGCCCATTCCTGTCAACGGGCGGCGCGCCGCGGCGTGGACCTGTTCTTGGGTTATAGCCGAGCACGGGATCGTATCCGGGATCGGGTGTGCGGTAAACCTTCGCGGTCTGCTCAGCGCGCGCTCGTTCCTCGGCCGTAAAGCAAGCCTCTTGCTGTTGGGCCCCTGCCGGCCACGCGAGCGTAAGCGCTGCGCAGAGGATCATTAGAAACAGGAGAGACTTTGGGTTCTGAAGCATTATTGCCCCTTGGGAATGGCTGAAATTGTGCGAACCTCGGGCGTTCAACCTAGCAAGGGTTAAGAAGATAGCATTGATGCGGTTTTTTGCCGACAGGCGCGGCGTTCACAGGCTTTACACAAAAAGACTTTTTGGATCAACTACTGCGGCTTCGCCGCCTGATGTGAGATACAAGGCAAGGCTATGCCTTGCCGGGCACATGTTTTCAATAACGGGCTATGCCCGCGGTTCGGGCTTTGCCCCAAAGTTTCCCGGGCCGAAGGCCGCGCCGGGGGCGTAGCCCCAGCTCCTATTATGGCTTTCGACGGCAAGGCATAGCCTTGCCTTGTATCTCACATCGGGCGGCGAAGCCGTAGCGGCGACGTAATATGACTCTATGCGCAAGACCACGTTCACATGAGGTGGTCTGTATCGATTTCCGCTGTGTCCGGATTCTTCCGGTGGATGGGCTCTTTCACGCGCTCGTCGCGGGTGGACGAGAGCAAGTTAGTGGTCGCTTCAGTCACGGACGC
>DATFWM010000514.1:0-3211 GCA_035259295.1 Blastocatellia bacterium
CATGTAAGCCATGTCATAGCGCACTTCGCGATACAGCGAGATCGTTTGCTCGAAGTCGTCCTCGGTTTCGCCGGGGAACCCGACTATGAAATCAGTCGAGATGGTCGCATCGGGCAAGAGCTCTCGCACTTTTCGAACCCGATCCAGGTAGAACTCGCGGGTGTACTCGCGAACCATTCGTTTGAGCACGCGGTTCGAACCAGACTGAACCGGTAAGTGAACATAACGGCAGATGGCTGGCGCATCGGTGATCGCCTCGATTATCTGGTCGTCAAAATTGATCGGGTGCGAAGTGATGAATCTGACGCGTGGGATGCCAACCCGGCCAACCATTCTCAGCAGCTCGGCGAAAGACGGGAAGCCCGGCAGCAGCGCTCGTCGCGATCCAGTTCCGGGAACCATACCGTACGAGTTGACATTCTGACCCAGCAAACTCACTTCGACCACGCCCGCTTCTTTCAACGCGCGTGCTTCACTGATAATGTCCTGCGCGGGGCGCGAAACCTCCGGCCCCCGAGTCGCAGGCACAATACAATAAGTGCAGCGGTGATTACACCCGCGCATGATGGTCAGGTGCGCGCTAAGAGCCCCTGCCGGTGGCGGAGGCGAATAGAACTGCAGCTCGGGTTTGAACTCGAACGACTGAAACCTACCGCGCTCGATTGCCGGCACGATCTCGGTCAAGGCTCCCGGGCCGAGCATAATGTCGACGCCAAATCTTCGACCCATCCGCTGACCTTCGGGAAGCTGCGCCAGACAACCCATCAACCCGATCGTGAGATGCTTGCGTTGGTTCTTTTCTTTTCGCAGCTCGCCGAGCAGAGTCTGAACTTTTTCGACGGGCTTGCCGCGAACCGCACAGGTGTTCACGAGCACAAGATCGGCTTCGCGAAAACTATCGACGAACGAGTAACCGATGCCTGCCAGCTCCGACTGGATTGCGTGCGTGTCATACTCGTTCATCTGACAGCCGAATGTGATTACTTGCGCTCGCATGACAAATTCCGTTTCAGGCCTTCTTGCCAATCTACCGGGATTGAATACGTCTTATTTTCTTAGACCTTGAGGAGTCTGGTCAACAGCAAACCAAACCGAGCTGACAGGTCGCGCTGCTGCGGAGGATCAATTGTATCCTTGCCGCCAAACGCTTTGTGTCCCGTCCCTTGGCGACGCCGGACGCGTTCGCACAGCAGCGGACGCCTTACAGTCTTATGATCTTTTCCTGGTGTTCAGGCAGCCCGAGCTTTCGGGTCACGTTGCGAGTGTCGATCACCAGTGGCGCGAGCTTAACGACTCGCGAATAATCGACGCCCGAATGATCGGTAATGATAATCGCGCAATCGCAAGCCGACAGCGACTCGTCACTCAGCGCCCTGCTTGCGAGCGAGCCTCTGCCGTCGAGCGTCATCTCGGGAACGAACGGGTCGTGATAGCACACGTCGGCGCCCTTGTGCAGCAACTGATCGATGATTCCCAAAGCCGGTGATTCACGAACGTCGTTGATGTCCCGCTTGTAGGCAACTCCAACCACCAAAACACGCGAGCCTTTCACGGCTTTACCGTGCGCGTTCAATCCGTCTTGCACTAACCCGACGACGTGACCGGGCATATGCGAATTTACTTCTTCGGCAAGCCCGATGAAACGAGCTTCGAATCCGTGCAATCGCGCCTTCCACGAAAGATAATGCGGGTCGAGCGGGATGCAGTGCCCTCCGATCCCCGGACCGGGATAGAAAGCCATGAACCCGAAGGGCTTGGTCGCCGCGGCCTCAATCACCTCCCACGAGTCGATGCCGAGGTGATAACAAAGCTGCGCCATCTCGTTCACCAGCGCGATGTTCACCGAGCGGTATGTGTTCTCGAGCAGCTTGGCAGTTTCCGCCACACGCGCATTTGTAACCTTATGCACTTTTTGGACGATTGTCTGATAGAGCGCGGCGGCAACCTCGGTTGACGACGCTGAGACGCCGCCGACGACTTTGGGGATGTTGTGAGTCTGGAATTTCTTGTTTCCAGGATCGACGCGCTCGGGTGAAAACGCGAGATAAAAATCTTTGTCCAGACCGAGACCGGTTTCTTCAAGCATCGGCAGCAGAACCTCATCGGTCGTTCCAGGATAGGTTGTCGATTCCAGAACAATGAGCTGCGGCGAATGCAGGTAGGATTTGACCTGTTCGGCTGCTGCGAGGATGAAAGAGATGTCGGGCTCCTTCGTCTTGCGCAGTGGAGTTGGCACGCAGATGATCACCGCGTCCGTCGCGGCGAGAAGCGAGAAGTCGGTGGTTGCGGAAAGCTTTTCTTTCTCGACAAGCTCCGCGATCGCTTCGGATGGCACGTCCGGAATATAGGAATGGCCCTTGTTGATCTCCTCGACGCGCCGCCGGTCGACGTCGAATCCGATCGCTTTCAAGCCGCCGCGCGCAAACTCAACGGTCAGCGGCAGTCCCACGTAGCCGAGTCCTATCACGCCGACGACCGCGCGACGCTCGTTCAGTTTGTTAATCAGTTCGGTTCCCATCTTTATCCACCGCAAGGTCACACTTATGAGACAATCTTTCAGCGCTCAGGTCAATAATTTTTGCGATCATATCGTCGCCAGCAACTCATCCCGTGTTACCGACGCAGTGCCGACTTTACCGACCACGACGCCTGCCGCGTGGTTTGCAAGTACAGCGGCCTCTTCAAGTGAGGCGCCGCTTGCGAGCGCAAGCGCAAGCGTCGCCACCACCGTATCGCCTGCCCCGGTCACGTCGTAAACCTCGCGCGCGACAGTAGGAATGTGCGTCACTTCGGCGCCATCTCTTCCGCCGCGCGTGAACAACGTCATCCCTTCCTCGCCGCGCGTCACCAGCGCTGCTCGGCAATCAATTGCGGCCAGGAGCTTTTGACCCGCTTCCGTCAAACTCTGCTCGTCTTCAATCGCAACGCCGGAAGCTTCCGCAGCTTCCTGATTATTTGGTGTAATGACGGTTACCGGCTGATAATGCGCAAAGCTCCGCATCTTCGGATCGAGACAAACGATCAACCCACGCTCGCGCGCAGGCGGGAGCGCTTGAGAAAGCAACCGCGGAGTCAATAACCCTTTGCCGTAATCTGAAACCACAACGGCGTCGGCTGCCTCGATTGCGCCGAGGAATGCCTGAGTCACTCGGTCCGCCAAATCCAGGGAGATCGGAGATCGGCTCTCGCGATCAGCTCGCACCACTTGCTG
>DATFWM010000515.1:0-4558 GCA_035259295.1 Blastocatellia bacterium
TGTAAATGACCAAAGGACCGGCAAACCGGTCTCGTGGTCTGAGCCACAAGCCTTGACGATTGCCGCCGGCGCGAACGATAGGCCCAGCATGACAATGCGGGTCAGCAACCCGAAGCTCTGGAGTCTCGAGAGGCCTAATCTCTACGCGGCGGTCATCACCCTCGAACAGAACGGGAAACTGCTAGATCGTTACGAAACTATTTTCGGCATTCGTACGATCAAGTTCGATCCTGACAACGGGTTCTTTCTCGACGGCGAACACGTCAGGCTCAACGGTGTCTGCGACCATCACGATCTTGGACCACTGGGCGCGGCGATCAACGTTCGAGCTTTGGAGCGACAGATTGAAATCCTGAAAGAGATGGGCGTGAACGCGATTCGAACGAGTCATAACCCACCCGCGCCCGAGCTGCTTGATCTATGCGATCGGATGGGAATAGTTGTTATGGACGAGGCTTTCGATGCCTGGCATCGCGCGAAGAAGAAGAACGACTATCATCTGCTGTTCGACGATTGGCACGAGAAGGACTTGCGCGCGCAGATTCGGCGGGACCGTAACCATCCTTGCGTTATTCTTTGGAGCACCGGCAACGAGATCGGAGAGCAGCGCGACGCGGCAGGACATCAAATCTCCGAGGCGCTGGCGAAGATCGTTCACCAAGAGGATCCGACTCGCCCGGCGACCGCCGCTGCAAACTACACCGAGGCGGGCTACAACGGATTTCAGAAGACTGTGGATGTGTTTGGCTACAACTACAAACCGACTGAATACGGAAAGTTTCGCGAGAAGAATCCAGGCAAGTCTCTATTCGCCAGCGAGACCGCGTCATGCGTAAGCTCGCGTGGCGAGTACTTCTTTCCAGTCGTCGATGACAAGGCTCAGGGCCGGGCCGACTTTCAAGTCAGCTCTTACGATCTGTATGCGCCACGCTGGGCCTGGCCGCCCGACGTCGAGTTCAAGGGGCTCGATGAGTTTCCCTTTACGGCGGGCGAGTTCGTGTGGACTGGTTTCGACTATCTGGGTGAGCCGACTCCCTACGGCGGCGATTCCGCCTCGATGCTCAACTTTACCGACCCCGCGGAACAAGCGCGCGCGGCCGCGGAGCTGAAGTCGTCGGGCAAGATCAGAGTGCCGTCGCGAAGCTCTTACTTCGGCATCGTTGACCTTTGCGGCTTCAAGAAGGATCGGTTCTACATCTACCAGGCGAGATGGCGGCCCGACTTGCCAATGGCCCACATACTGCCTCATTGGAATTGGCCGGAGCGAGCAGGCCAAATAACGCCCGTGCACGTTTACACTTCGGGCGATGAAGCTGAGTTGTTCTTGAACGGCAAGTCTCTCGGCCGGAAGCAGAAGGGGCAGTATCAATATCGGCTTCGATGGGACGACGTGAAATACGAGCCCGGCGAGTTGAGGGTCGTAGCTTACAAGAATGGAAAAAGATGGTCGGAGGATGTTGTGAAAACTGCGGGCCTCGCCGCGAAGGTGATGTTGAAGGCAGATCGTGCCAGGCTCAAAGCCGACGGCCAAGACCTTTCATTTGTTACGGTGTCGATAGCCGACAAGAATGGGCTGACGGTGCCTCGTTCGAAGAACCGAATTTGTTTCGAGATTTCTGGCCCGGGCGAGATTATCGCGGTCGACAACGGCGACGCGACCAGCCTCGAGTCCTTTCAGTCAAAGGAACGAAACGCCTACAACGGACTCTGTCTGGTGATCGTTCGCGCGAGAGCGGCCCAGTCGGGACAGATCAAGCTTAGGGCTCATTCTGAGGGACTTGCCGGCGCGGAGATCTCGATTGCAAGCACGTCTGTCCGATAGAAACGTGCATCGAATCGGGTATTTAGATAGCGCGAGGGTCAATTGGAGTTTAGTTAGAGGTAGGGAAGAGGAACTTGTCACGGCGGCGGACTCTTGCAGACTGAAGCCAACAATAAGCGGGGACAAGTCCCTCTTCCCTACCTCTGAATGGTTGTTTGCTGTCGAAGAACCGCATTGCACCCGCTATCGAATCTCTTGTTACACCGCTCTAGTTTTGGCGAATTGAAATGCTGATCAAGATGCTGCAAGACTCGACTCTGGCACTTGTTGTCACAGCGTTCGTTACATATCCGGTGAACACGATTCTCCTTCAGGCGAAAGACGGTCAGAGGCGACCAAACCAGATATCTCTCAAATTTGATTTCGGACCCGGTGAAGTTGCGCCCGGCTACATTCAGGTTTTGCCAACCACGATCTACACCCGAGAACTCGGCTACGGCTTCGAACCTGGGCTAGCGGTCTCGTGCGTTGATCGCGGCGGGAAAGACAGGTTGCGCGGAGACTTCTGCACAAGCGATCAGCCATTCTTTTTCTCGGTCGCGCTGCCCGAAGGCAATTACAACCTGACGATCACCTTTGGCGATGCGCGCGGCGAGACGAACACCACGGTCAAGGCCGAGCTTCGCCGACTAATGCTCGAGAATCTTCAGACCCAAGCAGGCAAATTCGAGACGCGCACGTTCACGATAAACATCCGCAGGCCGCAAATCGCCGGAGACGGCGAGGTGAAGTTGAAGGAGCGCGAAAAGACCACGGAGATCTGGGATTGGGACGAAAAGCTGACCCTCGAATTCAACGGCTCGCGCCCCGCAGTGTGCGCGCTGGAAATCACGGCGGTTGATGTGCCTACAGTCTTTCTCCTGGGCGATTCGACAGTCTGCGATCAGCCGCGTGAGCCTTATAACAGTTGGGGTCAGATGCTACCCCGCTTCTTCAAGCCTGGTATCGCGATTGCCAATCACGCCGAGTCCGGCGAGTCGTTGAGGAGTTCGCTCGCCGCGCGCCGGCTCGACAAAGTGCTGAGCTTGATGAAGCCGGGCGATTACTTGTTCATCCAATACGGGCACAACGACGAAAAGGAGAAGGGCGAAGGAGTCGGCGCGTTCACTACATACAAAGCCGACCTGAAGAAATTCGTGGTCGAGACGCGCAAGCGTGGCGGCATTCCGGTACTCGTGACGCCAATGCATCGCAGAACCTTTGATGCTGAGGGCAAGATCACCAATTCCCACGGCGATTATCCTGAGGCGGTACGTCAGGTGGCGAAAGAAGAGTCCGTGGCGCTGATTGATTTGAACGCGATGAGCAAGCTTTTCTATGAGGCGCTGGGGTCGGAGAAATCCAAGTTGGCATTTGCGCCCGGCGACGGAACTCACCACAACAACTACGGTAGTTACGAGTTGGCTAAGTGCATTGTGGATGGCATTAAAGCGAGCAAGCTCGGCCTTGCGAAGTATCTTGTGGACGCGTCGCAGTTTGATCCGCGCAATCCCGATCCAATCGAGAGCGTCAAAATCCCCGCCAGTCCGCTTAGGGCGAGCGAGAAGCCTGCCGGCAATTGAGAGGAGGAGTTAATGGCATCAAGAAGAATCGCGAAGTTGTTGTTCGTTATCGTCGCCGGTCTGGCGTTCGCCGCCCGTGTTTTCAGTACCGCGAGCGGTAGCGAGCGAGATGCAGGCCTCTCTAGGCGCTCACTATCGATCGCGGTACTGACTCAGCAGTCGGACTCCCGGCCGACGCTTTTCGTAATCGGAGACTCAACTGTGAAGAATAATACAGCCGGGCAACAAGGTTGGGGCGACCCTCTTGCCGAGTATTTCGATAAAACGAAGATCAATGTTTTGAATCGCGCGATCGGCGGCCGCAGCAGCCGCACGTTCCTGACGGAGGGCCGATGGGATCAAATTCTGGCCGAGATGAAACGCGGCGATTTCGTCTTGATGCAGTTCGGACACAACGATGGCGGCGCGATCAACGACACATCACGCGCTCGTGGCTCGATTCGCGGAACCGGCGACGAGACTCAGGAGATTGACAACCTGCTCACCAAGAAGCACGAGGTCGTTCACAGCTATGGCTGGTACATGCGCAAATACGTCAGCGATACAAAAGCGAAAGGTGGTGCGCCGATCGTCCTCTCGCCGGTGCCGCGAAAGATCTGGAAAGATGGCAAGGTCGCTCGCGCCTCTGGTGATTATGGAAAATGGGCTGCGGGTGTCGCGAAGTCTGAGGGCGCACTGTTTGTTGATCTCAACGAGATCATCGCGCAGCGCTACGAAGAGTTGGGACCTGAAAAAGTTAACCTGCTGTTCGCCGATGAACACACCCACACAAATGCCGCCGGAGCGGAGATCAACGCCGCCAGCGTCGTAGCCGGGCTGAAGGCGCTTAAGAGCTGCGTGCTGTGCAAATACTTTTCAGCGAAGGCGAAAGACGTCACCGCCTACAAGCCGAGTTCGTAGTACCGCCTTCAGGCGGAAGTTTGTAGACAGGTAAATGAGACTGACAACTCGAAGCATCGTCACATTCGTCGGCCTGCTGCTAGCAGTGGCGAACGTATCTTCCAAACGGCTGGCGGTTACAAAACCTAACGCGACTGATGCGACAAGTTTCGTCGGCGAAGCCTCGCCGCCCGAAGAACCGTTGAGTCTTTGGTACCGCCGCCCTGCACGGCAATGGGTTGAAGCGCTCGCAGTCGGAAACGGTCGTCTCGGAGCGATGGTCTTCGGCGGCGTC
>DATFWM010000516.1:0-2318 GCA_035259295.1 Blastocatellia bacterium
GTTTGCGATCGCGGTTGCGATCTGAGTAGCAGCAAGTTCGATGAAACTCAGATATGAGTCGTCAACTAGAAGGCGCGAGCTGATGCCGGCTATTAAGACACCCGCAGGTTGATGAGCCACGTTCGAGCGAATCAGTGTTACGACCGCTGCGCGCGGCGGATCAGACCATGGTCCAGCCGGAACTTCAGCGCCGAAGCGTCCGGCCAGATCATCGACGATCTGTGCGGCTTCAGATTTCAGCGCGTCTGCCAGTGGCCACGGCTGTTCGGATTCAAGGTTGATTGTCAGCGGGCTCAGCGAGGTTCCGGCGCGGATGCCGGCGGCCCCGGCTAGTCGCAACTGCTTCGCGTTGTCGTCGATCAGATAAAGCAAAGCAAACGGGACGTCTTTCGAATGATGGTCAAGGGTTGCGGCTGCTGCAGCGCAAGCTTGTTCTGCGGTTTTGGGTTCGACGGAAGGGGTTACAGCACGGTCGAAGCGATATTTCCAGTAACTTGGCGGTAAATCTTCATGGTTTCCTGGGCGGCGCGTTCCCAGGTGAACCGGGCGGCGTGTTGGATGCCCTCGCGGGACATCGATTCGCGTGCGGCGGGAGTTGTGAGTAACTCAACCAGGTGTTCGGCCAGGCCCCGAAAGTCTGCCGGCGAGAAAAGGCGCGCTTTATCACCAACCATTTCAACGATTGCGGGTGTGTTGGTGGTGATCACGGGCGCGCCGCAAGCCATCGCTTCCAGCGTCGGCAGCCCTGCGCCTTCGTATAACGCCGGATACACCATGACGCTGCACGCAGAGTACAGCGCTCTTAGTTCATCGTCGCCGAGGTAACCGGTGAGACACAAGCGATCGCCGAGTTTTGCCGAGTCGATGTAGGCAAACAGCTCTTCCGTGAGCCAGCCTTTCTTTCCCGCGATTACGAGTTGCGGGCGCAGTGTTGTTGAACGCAAAACCTCTTGAAACGCTTTGACTAAAGTGATGAGGTTCTTGCGTGGTTCGATCGTGCCGACGTAAAGAATGAATTCTTCATCGATCCCGAGCCGCCGCACGGTCGCAGAAGCTTCCGCAAGCGGCATTGGCTGAAAACTACGTCGCGGTGCTTCATTTACAACGACGACTTTGTCGCGCGGAACACGAAGCTGTTCGCAGACTTCAGACTTCACCGCTTCTGTCGGCGTAATGATCATTGTCGCGCGGCGCGACATCACTGGCAGGCGGCGACGCGCGCGCCTGACGCGACGCTCTTCATGCGTTTCAGGAAACAAAAGCTGCGAGAGATCGTGAATCGTCAGGACAGTCGGGCAGCCACCCCAAACCGGAACGTCATAGTTCGTGCCGTGAAAGAGATCGAGGCGAGCGCGCTTGATGTAGAGCGGCAGGCCGATTGTCCACCAGTGACGAGTGGCCTGATTCACCGGCTGCTCGATAAAGCTCAGATTCGGAACATCAGAGACGGCGCCCTGAGCAAAAGGCAGATGCGAGAGAATCTCAAAAGAGTCTGACGGCGCCTGGCGCGCGAGTCCGAGTGCGATTTCAAACGTGTAATGCCCGACGCCTGTCTTCAGCTCCGCGAGCGGTATGCCGTCGATCCCGATTCTCACAGATTAACTGTCTTTCCAGATCGCGCCGAGGCCGGCGTCCCACAAGCGCTTATTGAACGCCGGAATATCCTTATCGAGAATCTCGACGCCGCGCGCCTTCAGTGTGGACCAAGTGGCGTTGAGCTCTTTCAATCGATCGAGTGACGGCTGATTGACTTTCGGAATGTCGCTCTCCGTCTGATTGATCAGGAACAGGTAATTCGCTGTGAACTTGTTCGGGTAGTTTTCGACGTCGTCATACGCTTTCGACTTGCGCTGGACCATGTCTTCATCCCACGCCTTCATCTTCTTCAACAGCGCGTCGCCGTCTTTCTTGATCGATGCGAACTTTTCGCCCGCGGGTAACGAGCCGAGCAGTGATTCCAACTGCTTTTGCTTCTCGTAGAGACTGTTGACCATGCGATGCATCGCGGTCAGCTCGGTTTCCATGCTCAGCATGGTCTGATGGTATTCACTGTACGTCGCAGGTGTTGTTGAGTAGAGAGGATTGGCGAGGATCTCAGCTTCGGTTGAGACGGTCTGACCGCCCATTTTTAACGTGACCGTGTACTTGCCCGGCGACGCTTTGTGCGCCGCGAAGCCACCTTCGATACGCACTCCGGGCACGCCCAACATCGTTGGATACCGCGTGTCCCACACAAACCGGTTCAATCCCTTGGCTTTCGGAAGCAGCGGATCCGGTTTTGGACCATCCTCGTCCTTTACAAATTTCTCATCAGCCTT
>DATFWM010000517.1:0-2093 GCA_035259295.1 Blastocatellia bacterium
GATGAATTGATCCTGGAGCTTGCGATAGGCGTTGACGTTACCGCCCGAGTTGAACACGGCGAACAGGAGCGGGCCCTGTTCTTTCGTGTAAGCGACGCCCACCAGCGTGCTAACGCCGTTGTCGATTGAGACAAGCGTACCCGTCTTCGCGACAACTGACGCCCGAACGTCACTCGCGCCGAACCGAGTTCGCAGCGTGCCTGAATCGATCCCCGCAACCGCCATAACGACTTCTGGCTTCAGTGAATGTTCTTTCAGAACCTTGATCAATGCTCGAAGTACTTTCAACGTCGCTCGAGGCGTGATGCGATTGAAGTCTAAACCGGACGCGCGGCCAACAATGATTTCGCTTTCTGAAAGATCGAACTTCTTGATCAGATAATCTTGAATGGCTTGCGGCCCGCCAAGCGAGACGCCAACCACTTCGGCGATGGCGTTGCTGCTGTGCGCGTTCTGAAAAAGCAGGATCTCTGCGAGCGGGTCCGAATAGTGAGACAACAAGAGCGTTCCAGACTTCTCGCCGAATGTAGTCTCGCCTTCAATCTTTATTCGCAGAGCGGCGCGGAGCTTGCGTGCCGACGTTTCGGCTGAAAGATTCGAGTGATATCCGGTAGCGAAATAATAAAACGGCCCCGCGATTCTGAGCGCTCCCTTAACCCGCACTATGCCGAGTCGCGACAACTGGCCCGCGACCTCCTGACAGTCGTACAACGAGAACATCGGATCAGCGCTGCCTTCAACAACCAGGTCACCGTCGAGCGTGTGTGTAGCCTGATCAATCGGGCCATCGGCAAGAAAGTTGGTTCGATAACGATGGTCTGGACCGAACTTCGCGAGCGCCACAAGCGACGTGGCAAGCTTCATCACCGAAGCCGGATTGAACGTCAAGTCGGCGTTGTGTTCGGCAAGCGCTTGCCCGTGCTCCAGCGGTTCAACTATTACACCTTGATCCTCGGGACTATGACCACGGCTCTTGATCAGATCGAGATACTCCGAGAGCGAGCTAAGCTGGTTCAAATAGTTGGCAGAGACTGTTGCGTCCGCTGTGGTTCGACGCTCGCTGACCTGTATGGGAAGTAAGAGAATTGCCAGCGGTAGGAAGATGAGCTTTTTCACCGCCCCTGGACCCCTTGTTCGTTTGTGTTCCTGCGCCCACAACCACTCAGTCCCATTGTACGAGACTTGGCCCCCAATGATCTAGCGGAATTTGAGGCTCAGTATTCCACTAGCTCAAGAGCTTTCTTGAAAACGTTTTCAACCTGCGGGAGGACCGCCCGCTCGAGCACCTTGGAGAAAGGAACAGGAGTGTACTCCGAGCCGACGCGCAACACCGGGCCGTCCAAAGAATCAAAACACTTCTCGGTTATCTGAGCGGCAATCTCGCCGCCAAATCCTGCGAACACTTTGTCCTCGTGGACTACAAGCGCCTTCGAAGTCTTGCGCACAGACTCGACGACAGTCTGGATGTCGAGTGGGACAAGCGATCGCAAATCGATGACCTCGGCTTCGATATCATGCTCGTCCTTTAGCTGAGTCGCTGCCCTTAAACACCAGTGCACCGTCGTCCCGTAACTGATTATGGAAAGCGCGTCGCCTTCGCGGCGCACTCGCGCCTTGCCAAAGGGGATCTCGTAATTCTCGCCCGGATTGGGAGCCTTGGCGAATACCTGGTTGTAAAGATACTTGGGCTCGATGAAGAACGTCACGCCCCGGCTGCGCATCGCGTGACGCAGTAAACCAACGGCGTCATCGGCAAAGGCGGGGATGACCACTCGCAAGCCAGGCAAGGCGGTGAAGATGGCTTCAAGATTCTGTGAGTGATAAAGCCCGCCGGCAATGTAACCTCCGGAAGCCAGTCTTGCAACGATGTTCGGCACGAACTGTCCATTGGAGCGATAGTAGTCGTGTGAGCACTCGACGACTTGCTCCATAGCGGGCCAGAGATAATCCGCAAACTGGGCGGCTTCGATTATCACCCACGCGTCGTCGCGAAAACGAGAAAACCCGTTGGCGGTCCCTACGATGTGACCCTCGGCGATCGGCGCGTTGAACACGCGGCTTGGCCCGAACTCTTGCTGCATGCCTTTGGTGAC
>DATFWM010000518.1:0-4633 GCA_035259295.1 Blastocatellia bacterium
TATTATGCTTCGGGGATACTGGTTCGCAATCCGCCACCGGCTGAGGGAATCATTTGGCATCTGCCTGTTCAGCATCGGTCTTATTCTGGCCTACGCGTTGTATCAATCAAACGCCGGAACTGCCTACAGGCATCGCGCGCAGTTGTACGGATTCTTTTTCGTTTTCATCGGAATTGGTCTTGAGCTGAGGCGGACGGCGAAGATGAAGAAGCGCTTGCAAGGCGGGCTTAATCGTCCCAGCTTTGCCCCTGTTGGAACGGGAGGAGCCTCGGGCCAGTTTGCGAGGGTACCAGTCACAAGCCAGGATTTCCGCCTAAGGACTTAGGATTCAAGTGTCAGTATCGAAGTACTTCAACTATGTGCGGGATAGCAGGGATAGCGGATAGATCAGGCAAACCGGTCGATGAGGCCGTGCTTCGACGCATGTGCGACGCGATCATCCACCGGGGACCTGATGACCACGGCTACTTTGTCGGCTCCGGCGTTGAAACAGGCTCTGGAAGCCGGTTTCACGGGACCGCTTCAGTTGGGCTCGGCATCCGGCGGCTGGCAATTATCGACCTCGCGACCGGAAACCAGCCCATCCACAATGAGGACAAGTCGGTTTGGGTTGTGCTCAATGGCGAGGTCTATAACTACCCCGAGTTGCGCGACGAGCTTCGGTCCAAGGGCCATCGTTTCTACACGCAAAGCGACACCGAGGCAATCGTGCACGCTTATGAGGAGTACGGTTGTGATGTGCCAAAGCGGCTGCGAGGGATGTTTGCGTTTGCTTTGTGGGATTCAAAAGAGGAGCGCCTTTTGCTGGCCCGCGATCGAGTGGGCAAGAAGCCGCTATTGTATTCGGTCTCAGGCAGCAAGCTGATCTTTGCATCGGAGTTTCAAGCGATATTGCAACACCCCGATGTTTCGCGGGAGGTAGATCACTCCGCCTTGTCGCAATACCTCTCCTTCATTTGCGCGCCTGCGCCGCTGACCGCCTTCCGCGACGTGCGCAAACTCGAACCGGGTCACACATTGATCTGGCAGAATGGCAACGCGAAAATAGAGCGGTACTGGTCGCTCGATTTCAACAACAAGATCGACATCGATGAACAACAAGCCTGCGAGCGCGTTGTCGAGCTGTTGCGTGATGCCGTGCGAGTTCGATTGATGTCGGATGTTCCGCTGGGCGCGTTTCTTTCCGGCGGGATAGACTCGAGCGCAATCGTAGCCCTGATGAGTCAACTGTCCGCCGGGCGCGTCAAGACATTCTCAATCGGATTTGAAGAGCAAGACTTCAGCGAGATCGATCACGCAAGACGAATAGCCGATCGCTTTGGCACCGAGCATCACGAGTTTATCGTGAAACCGGACGCGTTGGAGGTCTTGCCGGCGCTCGTGCGGCATTACGGAGAGCCTTACGCCGACTCGTCCGCAATCCCAACGTATTATCTGTCGAAGCTTACACGCCGGCACGTTACTGTCGCGCTTACCGGCGATGGAGGCGACGAGTGCTTTGCCGGTTATGAACGCTACAACGCGATGCGGATCGGCGAACATTACAACAGGCTTCCGCGCATGGTCAGAGATCACGTACTGCAGCCAGCGATAGAAGCGATGCCGCAAACGAAAACTACTCGCTCGGCGTACGGGAGGGTTCGAAGGCTGCTCGGAGTGATAGGCCAGCCGCGAACCGAACGATACTTGAAGCTGACTTGCGCCTTCAGCGATGAGTTGAAAGCAAAGTTGTGCACGCGAGAATTTCTCGATCGCGCGGCGCAGTCATCCGCGCTCTCGTACATGCAGACTTGGTTTTCGGGGAATGGGGAGTTGGACATCGTCGATCGTCTGATGATGGCGGACACCAATCACTACTTGCCGAACGATTTGCTGGTCAAGGTCGATATCGCCAGCATGGCGGTGTCGCTGGAGGCGCGCGCGCCGTTTCTCGATCATCATCTGATGGAGTTCGCCGCCAGCCTGCCGGCGAGCCATAAGCTTAGGGGCATGACGACGAAGTACCTCCTGAAGCGTGCTCTGAGGGGGCTGTTGCCGGAAGAGAACCTCTCGCGAAGGAAAATGGGGTTTGGCGTACCGATCAGCCACTGGTTCCGCCGCGAGTTGAAAGGGTTTCTATCGGACACGATTCTCTCTCCGCGAGCCCTACAGCGGGGTTACTTCGATATAGAAGTCATTAGACATTTAATAAGAGAGCACGTCGACGGCCGCCGTGACTTTTCTCCGCAGCTATGGACGCTGCTGATGCTCGAGCTCTGGCATCGGGAGTTCATAGACTGAGCGCAGACAATTGAATGAAACCTGTCACAAACGCGCTCACTGTAGACTTTGAGGACTGGTATCAAGGTCTCGAGATACGTCATACCGAATGGGAAAACTACGAGGACCGCGTCAACAAAGCCGGAAGTCGTGTGCTGGCCCTTCTTAACGAAGCGGGAGCGCGCGCGACATTCTTTGTGCTTGGTTATGTGGCCGAGCGCCATCCCGAGATCGTTCGCGAAATAGCTGCTGCAGGTCACGAAGTGGGGACTCACGGTTACTCGCATTCGTTCATCTATCGCCAGCCGCGCGATGTGTTTCGCGCGGAGATGGAACGGGCAATCAAATTCCTGGAAGATCTTACCGGCAAGCGCGTGGTTGGTCACCGTGCGCCGTTCTTCTCAATAACACGCGACTCGCTATGGGCGCTCGAGGTGTTGGGTGAATTAGGCATTAGATATGACTCGAGCATTTTTCCCGTTCTCAATTATCGATACGGCATTGAGGACGCTCCGCGATGGCCTCATCAGGTCACTGCGGGAGAACAAAGCTTGATTGAATTTCCGATTTCGACCTGGAGACTATGGGGCCGGAACGTACCTATCGCCGGCGGCGCTTACTTTCGCATTTATCCTTATGCTTTGACGCGGCGGGCGTTCAGGGCAGTGAACGGCACGGGGCACCCGGTGGTGTTCTATGTTCACCCGTGGGAACTCGATCCGTATCACCCGCGTATTCCGCTGCCTCGACGTATTTCGCTGACGCACTATTTCAATTTGCACAAGACTGAGGATCGCTTGCGGAGGTTGCTTGGCGACTTCAGCTTTGCGCCGATGAGCGAGGTGTTGGGTGTCAGTTGAGCAGAGGGTCCGCAGCCATTTTCATTCCGATGCGCGGCGGTTCGACGCCATCTACGAAGACGAGAAGAACCGCCTCGCTCAGTGGGTGGACAGCGTCTGGCGCGGCGTTGTTCGCAAGCGATTCGATCTGGCGCTCGAATTCCTTGAGCCGATCGCCGGCAAGAGCATCTTGGACGTCGGGTGCGGTTCAGGCAGGTACTGTGTCGCTTATGCAGAGCGAGGCGCAGCAAGCGTTGTGGGGATCGATTTCGCCGCGGCAATGATAGACCTGGCAAATCATCACGCGAGACGAGCCGGCGTTGCAGATCGCTGCGACTTCAGAGTCGGAGCGTTCCCCGACCAGATCGGTGATGAGATTTTTGATTCTTCCTCGGCGATGGGCTTCTTTGATTATGTCGGCGATCCGGTCACTATCCTTTCGAGAATGCGGGAGATGACCAGATCGAAGATGATCATGAGTTTTCCGAAATCGCGTGAGTGGCGAGCACCTGCGCGCCGGGTGCGATTCTGGATCAGCGGCTGTCCTCTCTTTTTGTACTCAGAAGCCAGAGTCAGAGAAATTCTCTCGGCGGCTGGCGTGACTCGCTACGATTGGATCGAGTTGGACCGCGACTATCTTGTCGCCACGCGTTTATGACTACGCTGAACGGCGGACCCACAAAGGTCCTGCACATCATCACCAGGCTGATCGTCGGCGGCGCGCAAGAAAATACGCTGCTGTCAGTCGAGGGCTTGGACCAACTTCCCGATTACGAAGTAACGCTCGTAACCGGCATTGATAACGGACCTGAGGGTGACCTCCTCGAACGCGCGCGGCGAACTACGAGGCTCATCATCGTGCCGGAACTGGGCCGCAGCATAAGTCCGCTGGCGGATATGAAAGCTTTTTGGAAGCTCTATCGCTTGATTAGGACGGGGCGTTACCACATAGTCCACACTCATTCTTCGAAGGCGGGCGTGCTTGGAAGGCTTGCTGCGAAGCTCGCGGGCACTCCAATCATCGTTCATACCCTGCACAGTTTGGTGTTTCACGACTATCAGCCCTGGCTGGTGAACCTGCTGTGGCGCGCGGTCAAGAGAATATGCGCGCCTCTCACTGATCATTTCATCAGCGTTTCAGACGTGATAAGACAAAAGGCAATTGACGCAGGAATCGCTGCTCCAGAAAAATTCAGCACCATTTATAGCGGAATGGAATTGGATTGGTTTCTTCAAGCCGATGTAAATGGGCTCAACGTGCGCCGTGAGTTCGGCATACGCGATGACGCCCCGGTGGTTGGAAAGATCGCCCGTCTGTTTTCGCTCAAGGGTCACGATCAACTGTTGGATGCGGCGCCCAAGATAGTTGAGCGCCACCCGGAGGTCCGCTTCTTCCTGATAGGCGATGGTGTGCTTTATGAACACCTTCGCAATCGTGCGCGGGAGTCTGAAATACTCGACAACTTCGTTTTCGCGGGACTCGTTCCGCGAGAGCGAATTCCGGAGATGATCTCAGCGATGGACGTGTTAGTCCA
>DATFWM010000519.1:0-2732 GCA_035259295.1 Blastocatellia bacterium
CAACTCTTCCTACCCTCGTGGAATTCTACGCGAACTTTGACGCCAATGGATTCGCGTTTGCGACAAACGATCGTCGCAAACAATCATCATACAACAGCAAGAGTATGGACTAAAGGCTATTCGCTGGTGGTAATTGATATCTCCGCAGGCGCGAAGTCAACCGCGTCTGCGCTTACGAGGAAGTACTTGGTCTTGCCACGCAATCCAGTTAGTGCAGTCTTTATGTCCTCGCCGTGAAGGTGACCGTAGACGCACACGTCTGCGCTATGCTCGTCGATCAAATCCGTAAAGCCGGAAGGCTGATGCGCGGCGTTCGTTGGCGGATAGTGCAGAGCCACGACCAACGTGTCGTACTCGCCTTCGCGGCCGCGCAGAGAAGTCAGCGCTGCGCGCAAGCGACCGACTTCGCGCTCGTAGATCTTGGAGTCCTGCTCATCGAACTGCGAATCATTTGGGCAAATCCATCCGCGCGTTCCGGCGACTGCGACGCGGTTCACGATGACCGAGCCGGCCTGGAGGACCTTGATCGACGCGTGCAGCCCACGCTTCATTTTCGACTTAGATTGCCACCAGTAATCGTGATTCCCTTTGATAAGCAGCTTGAGCCCGGGCATTTCTGCGATGTGATTGAGGTCGGCCAACGCGTCTTCAAAACGCATCGCCCAGCTTGTGTCGCCGGCGATCAGAACGAGATCGTCGTCAAGCACCGACCGCTGCCACGCATCGAAGATTTTTCGATCGTGGTCGCGCCAGTGTTCACCGAAGCGGTCCATAGTTTTTCCGGTGCCGCCCGCCAGGTGCAGGTCGCCAATTGCGAAGACTCTCATCGAGATTACGATACAGGAGGGAGCCAGCGGGCGGAAACCAGAGGTCAGAGGTCAGAGGTCAGAGCTTTCATGCTGACTTCTGACTTCTGATCTCTGACCTCTGACCTCTGGCCTAGACTTGATCAAAGCCGGCTTTTTGAAGCTCGTGTTCCGCCTCGGGCTCGTGAGCTTCGTCCACGACGCGACCGTCGAACAAATGTATCTGCCGGTCGGCGTGCTTCGCGTAACGCGGGTCATGCGTGACCATGCATACCGTCGCGCCTTGCTTGTGCAGCTCTGCCAGCAGTTCCATCACTGCTTCGCCGTTAGTGGAATCGAGATTTCCGGTCGGCTCGTCAGCAAGCAAGATCAATGGGTCGCCGGCCACAGCTCGCGCTACGGCCACGCGTTGTTGCTGACCACCCGAAAGCTGAGAAGGAAGGTGTTTGGCTCGATGGGCCATTCCAACCCGCTCAAGCGCGTCCATCACTCGCTTCTTACGGTCGGCGGATTTGGTGCCGCGATAGGTCAGCGGCAGCTCGACGTTCTCGTAGACGTTCAGGTCACCGATCAAGTTGAAGCTTTGAAATATGAATCCGACTTCGCGATTCCGAACACGCGCGCGTTCCGACAGCGCTAGGTCGGCAACCGGTTTGGCGTCAAGCCAGTAGTCGCCGTCGGTTGGCGAATCCAGCAAGCCCAGAATCGACAGCAGCGTCGATTTGCCGCAGCCCGAGGGTCCGGCGATCGAAATGTACTCGCCCCTGTTGATCTCCATCTGAACGCCTGACAGCGCGTGTGTTTCAACCTCATCGGTCAGAAATACCTTGGTAACATTCTCGAGCCGAATGAGCGGATGATTGTTAGCGCTCATATAGTTTAGTTCCTCCAACTTTGCCTGACGTTAGTTCAGACGAATGCGATTTTCCGAGTCCCATTGCGACGTGTCCGACAGGATAATTCGATCGCCCTGTTTTAACCCTTCGACAACCTCGATTTGGGTGACGTTGCTGCGCCCCAACCTTACTTGAACGTGCGAGGCGCCGGCCCCATCCGGATCAATCTTGAACAAGCCCACGGTGGTGTTGTCGGAGCTGCGCGACGGCCGGCCCACGTAGAGCACGTCTTCGAGCTTCTCAAGCTGGATCGTTCCGTCGACGCTCAAGTCCGGCACTGCGCCTCTCGGTAAGTCGCCTTCCAGAGATGAGTCAACCGTTCGCGTGCCGCTTTCCACATGCGGATCGATGCGGATGACTTTGCCGGGAACAATTCCGACACGGGTATCAATCGAGACCGGCTGGCCGATCTGAATGTCTTTGGCCTGTGTCTCGGCAATCTTCAACTCCGCTTTGAGGCGCTTCGGATTAGCTACCCTCGCTAGGTTTTGTCCGACCGTGACCTGCTGACCCACTTGAACTTCGACTGTTTGCAATTCGCCATCGATCCCGGCTCGGACCTTCAGCGCCTCGAGCTCCGTGCGTCTCAATTGAACGGCGTCCTTGAGCTGGCGGACTCTCTCGTCCTCCGCCTCCAGCTTGGCTTTCACTTCTTCGCGGCTGCCGGCCAACCTTTTGGTTTCCAGTGTCACGCGACTCTCCAAGTCTTCGGCCGCGATTCTCGACAGCTCAACATCAAGAGAAGACTTCAGACCTTGCTTGCCCAAGGAATCATTCACCTGATACTGCATCTTGGCTTTTCGAAAATCCGAGCTGACCTGCGCGAGTGTCGCTTCCTGATCGAGAATCTGCTTGCTGGTTTGAACCTTCAGTGTTGTAAGGTTAGCCGCAGCCGCTCGAAGCTGCGACTCGGCATCGACAAACGCTTGCTGAATCTGCGGGTTGCTAAGCTCTAACAATATGGTCGAAGCTTTCACTTGCGCGCCGGGCTGAGCGAGTCGCTTCTCAACTCTGCCAACGCTGATGGCGG
>DATFWM010000520.1:0-9030 GCA_035259295.1 Blastocatellia bacterium
AAATCGAGCGCGCTCCGTAAGTGAGTCCAGTCTTGATTCGAAGCTCGGTGTTCAGCATTGAGGTGAACCGCCCGCCGAACAAGGTATTGACCACTTGGATGTAAACCCGGTCTGGATTGGTTCGAGAGATGCCTATGTTTCCAATCTGAAAAAACGTCTGAGTTGAATCCGGTTTGTCGATCAGTAACAGCTTCTTGCCGACGAGCGGCGCAGGGTCTGGGGCTTCGGTTGCTTTCGCTGATGGGCCGCTCCACGCGCCGAACTTCTCCGTTAGCATTCGCTCCATCTCCACAGTGGTGAAGTCTCCAACTGCCGCCAGAATCGTGTTCGACGGCGCGTAGTAACTTCGATAGAACTTCATCACATCGTCGCGAGTGATTGCGGCGACAGTCTTCTCATCGCCACTCGTCGAACGGGCATAAGGATGGTTCCCATAGAGGTACGCATTGAAATAATTGCCGATGACCGCCTGCGCCTGGTCTTTGGCCGCGGTGATCTCGTCTGCGCGCTGCTTCAAGAGCTTGGTCACTTCGTCTTGAGGGAACGTCGCATTTAGCAGTACGTCAGACAGCAAATTCACTCCAGCGTTGATGTCCTTCTTTACAAACTCGGCGACGCCCGACGAGTAGTCGGGGCCCGCGCCAGCGTCGAGGATTCCGCCGACGAAATCAAGCTCGGCTGAAATCCGGTCGGCGCTTCGAGATTTGGTTCCCTTTCTCAGCAACGCCGCCGTGACTGACGCTACCCCGTCCTTGCCTTCAGGATCCGCAACCGACCCGGCTTTGACGACGAAGTTGAAGCTGATGATGGGCACTTCGTGCTGCTCCATCAGAAGCAGCGTCAATCCGTTCTTCAGTTTCACCTTCTTGAAAGGAGGGAGCTTCAACGCGCCGTCCGCAGCACAAGCTGGCGCAGCTGCTGAGATCACAATCAACAATGCCAACGGAATTGCCAACAGTCGCTTCATATTTCTCCTAGTTATCCGGTTACTGAACCTCCTTCATTTCATAGAATCCCGTAGGGATGGAATGTTTATAGTAGCTCAGCGCGAATCGCTCTAGCTCCGTAGGAGCGAAATGTGCCGGCTTAATTCGCATCAGTCTGTATCCGAAACGGAGACGGCACATTTCACTCCTACGGAGTTATGTCGTCACACGTCGCGTCAACTATAAACATCTCACTCCTACGGAGTTTCGAGCTGCAGCGCGACGCACCGCCAAGAACGGTAGGGTCACTGGCTTCTCACTTTAACCACAGCGTACGACATTAAGTTCACTTCTTTTCGCCGGAACCCTGACCCCTATCATCCGCTTCAGGCACGAGCGTAGCTACCGTGCGATTCTTGTCATCAAAGTATTTCTGAGCCACACGCCGCACGTCATCTTTGGTCACCTTGCTGAACTCGCCGGCGGCGCCGAACAGCTTGTTGTAATCGCCGAAAAATATCTCGTAAGTGCCAAGCGTGTTCGCCCGGCCATCGATCGTCTTCATCTGGCGATAGAACCCCGCGAGCAAAATGTTCTTCGCCTTCTCGAGCTCACGATCCGTAATCGCTTCCGCTTTTAATCTGTCGAGCTCTTCGTAGACCGCTTTCTCGATCGAGGCCGGTTGAATGGCGGCCTTCGGCTGCGCGGTTATTGTGAACAGCGTAGGATCGATTGCAAATTCGAAGCCTCCCTCAATCGCTATCGCAAGCTGGTCCTTATCAACTATTCGTTGGTACAAGCGCGAGCTTTGGCCCGAGAGCAAAACCATCTCAAGGACGCGCAGCGAGTAATAGTCGGGGCTCGCGGTCTGCGGAACGTGATAGGCGATCATCAAGATGGGCAACTGAGCATACTTCTTCACAACCAGCCTTCTCTCACCCAACTGCTCGGGTTCTTGAGTTGTCACCTTGGGCGGCGGGTCGTGCGAAGGGATGGGCTCGATATACTTCTGTGCAAGCTTTAAAACGTGATCGGCGGACACGTCGCCGGCGACAACCATCGTCGCGTTCGACGGCGAGTAGCCCATCGCGAAGTGACGCTTCAGGTCGTCCATCTTCCAGTTTTCGATGTCGACCATCCATCCTAGCACCGGCCATTGATAAGGATGCGCGATGTAGGCGGTCGCCCAAAGCTGCTCGCTCAATATGCCGAAGTTGTTTGCGTCCACCGAAGTGCGGCGCTCGGAGGCGACCACTCCGCGCTCGGATTCGATCATCTTTGGATCAAAGCTCAGGTTTTGAATACGATCGGCTTCCAGATCGAAAATCAACTCGAGCGAAGAGCTCGGGAACCAATCCTGATAAACGGTCACATCGTAGCTGGTGTAAGCGTTATTTCTTCCGCCGGCAGCTTCCATCACGCGGTCGAACTCGCCGGGCCCGTACTTCTTTGCTCCGTTAAACATCATGTGTTCGAAGAAGTGCGAGAGTCCGGTCGTGCCGGTGTGCTCGTTCCGCGAGCCGATGCGATAAAAGATGTACATTGTCGCGCTGGGAATCGAGTGGTCTTCCTGGACGAGGATCTTCATTCCGTTCTTGAGCGTGTGGGTCTTGATGTCGAAGCTCTGCGCCCGCGCTCCGGCGGATGCCAGTAAGAGCAAAGCGGCTGCGCTGACTGCGGCGAGTGTTTGTTTCATCGATGCGCTCCTCGATCGAGTAAACTACACGTTAGCTGATGGAAAACGTGGGAGCAAGGTTTGTCTCCTTCAATACGATGGGTTCGCGAGTCATCCGCCACATCGCTTAGCGTTCTTGGGGTTCGTGCGGATTTTGTCGTGATAATTTATGATGTCGCGGGAGGAACGGGAATGTCCACCCGAAGACAAGCGATGATGTTGGCTCTGGCGGGAGCGCTGGCGTTGACTTGGCCGTCGCGTGTTCGGCAGGATGACGAAATGTTTCAAGCGCGAGTCACCAAAGTCGGCGCGAGTGAGTATCACTTCCGGGTCTTCACTCCGAACGGTTGGTCAAGGAAAAAGAAGTGGCCGGTTATTCTCTTTCTTCACGGCGCCGGCGAGCGAGGCGATGATAATCTTGCACAAATTAGAGTCGGCATCGGTTCAGCGATCACCCGACAGCAAACGAGCTTCCCGTTTGTCGTCGTTCTGCCGCAATGTCCGAAAGGTCGCTGGTGGACTGAACCCGAGATGCAGTCGCTGGCTCTGAAAGCCCTTGACGAAGCGGCGAAGGAATTCAAGGGCGATTCAAAGAGAACTTATCTTACAGGGCTGTCAATGGGCGGCTACGGTTCGTGGGTTATCGCTGCCAGCAACCCCAAGAGATTCGCGGCGCTTGCAGTGGTATGCGGCGGCGTTCGCCCGCCGCCTCGATTGAACCTCCCTGATTCGGCTCGTCCTCCTGAACCGTCCGCTGATCCATACGGCGCGATCGCGGCGAAGATCGGCAAGACTCCGGTTTGGGTCTTTCACGGAAGCGCCGATCCGGCAGTGCCAGTCACGGAGTCTCGCAAGATGGTCGAGGCCCTGAAAGCGATCGGCGGAAATGTGCGTTACAACGAATACGAAGGCGTCGGTCACAACTCGTGGGACAAGGCGTACGCCGAGCCGGAGTTGTTTCCGTGGCTTCTCTCGCTACGGAGAAAATGAAGAATCGGATCCACCACGAAGCCACCAAGTCACGAAGTACCACGAAGAACAATGACCTTTGTGTAACTTAGTGCCTTCGTGTTTTTGTGGCGTTCTTTGGACTTTCTTATCGTTAGCTATTTCGCATAGTAGCCTTTCCGCGTTCGCACTGCAGCGTCCGGGCGATTAACTGTCACACGAACACGGCGAAAGGTCCCATCTCGCTCGGGGTTTGTCGGGTAATATCCGACGCTATAGACCGTTCGAATAGCCGCAGCGACCTGTTTGTAAACACCCGAGAGATCGCTCGCCTTTTCCGCCTTGAACATCTGCCCGCCCGTCAGCTCGGCGATTCGCTCGAGCTGATCGCGAGCGATGGCGTACGCCTCCGACGTGCTGTTGCCGCGCTCAAACACCTCTTCGTATTCGGTGTCCAGATAAATCGGAAAAGTGAGCACGTCCGACTCTTCAAGCCTGCGCGCCAGTTGATTGAAAGACACTCGAGTCTGCATCGGGTTGTAGCGGTCAAGCGAGCTGTCTACGCCGTCAGTCATCACAACGATGGCGTTGCGTTGACCTCCGGTCCCGCGCAGCGTGTCAACCAGCGCGAACCACATTGCTTCGTAGAACGCGGTGCCGCCTTGCGACCGGTCGACCAGCTTGATCCGCCGCTTCAACTCCTCCCGATCGCTGGTCAATTGGGACACGACTCGGATCTGGTCAGTGAAAGTCACTATCGCGACTCTGTCTTGCGGACCCACCACATCAAGAAAACGGAGGGCAGCAGACTTGATGACATCGAGCTTGTCTTTAATTGACCCCGAAAGATCGAGCGCCAGCACTAGATTGAAAGGCGCAGTCGAAGGCTGGAAGAATTCTATTTTCTGCTGCTCGCCGTTCTCCGCGACATCGAAGTCCTCCTTTTTCAAATTTGAAAGCGCGACTCCCACGCGATTGGTGACCGAGACATTCAAGTTCACCAGTGCCGCTTTGAGCACGATAGCCTCGCTATCATGATCATGGACCCTGGTTGTTTCTGGATCGTTTGCCGCCGATGCCGCCGAGTAATCTCCGCCACCTCTTTGCAACACGGGCGGCCCGGTCGCGCGCGAGAGGGTTTCGTCTCGCTTGCTTTGGGTGTCGCTCTCAACCGTATTGCGGCCAGTTCTTGATCGCAGCCCGTCCGCGTTGTCCGATCTAGTACTGGTTCCTGCCGAATCGTCCCGCGGCTGATCGAAAATCGATCTGGAATCGCGGGAGGGAGCTGTTGTCGGGTTGGCCGGAATAATCCTCACTCGCAAACCGGAGTTGCCCCCCGTTGTATTCTTCGTCTCGCGATCGCGCTCGAGTGGGCCGACTCGCGACTTGCTCGTTCCGGCATCAGCGCGGTCGTTCCCGGCGAATACGACCGAGCCACCTCCTACATTCGCATTCGGCACACCCGCTGCCTGACCCACAGAGGACTGACCCGCCTTAGTCGCTTCCTCATCGGACTGATCATCGCGCGAAGCGGTTGGTGGCGCGCTCGAAGGTATTATTCTAACGTTCAGCCCGGAGTTCCCGGCGCTCGTATTCCGCTCCTGGCGCGGGCGAACGAACGGGCCGCTGCTTGTCGTCGCACTCGAATCGTCGCTTCGATCGCTCCCAGCAAAAACCACCGAGCCATTGTTCTTGGGAGTCCTCCTCAGATCGGCGCCCGAAGAGTCCTTCTGAGTGGAAGCCGAAGACCTTTCATCAATCTGCGGGCGATGCGACGACGCGCCTGCTGCTACTGACGCCGCACTCTGCGTATCGGCGCCAACGTTCTCTCTGTTTGAACGCTTTGCAACAGCGGGCGCCGGTGTCAGCGTTACGTTCCCGCTGCGACTATTACAGATCACCTGCGCCACACCGGTTCCAAGTTGCCCTCGAAGACTACGCGTACCAACTCGCTCGACTGCTGTAAGCGGCATCATCGAACGCACAGTCCCCAGCGCCGACCGCAACGTCACCCGAGCGTCTTCGTTGGATGGCATTCGATAGGAAATGTTCCCGCTGGTGGTTTCGATTACTGCGCTGGCCAGAGGCCCCGCGACCTCGACCGGCCACGCGCCGCCTGTGAGCTGAACGCCAGAGTCGGCGGGCACGTAAAGCGTCAAATCCACGCGGCCAAATGCGGGCTTGCACTGCACGATAACCGAATTCTGCGCGCCCATCAGGACGAGGTCACTGGCATCGATGCCGCTGGCTGTCGGCGTCTTCTTCTCGGCGACGATGCGGACAGATTGATCCTCCCAGGTTTCAACGTTGATCGCTCCCCGTGAGTTCTCGACGATGACCTTGCCGTTGGGCTTCAACAAGAATGTTTCAACGCGGATGGCCGTGCCTTGCCCGTACAACGTAGAAACTGATCCGGCTACGGCAACCACAACTATGGTGACCAAACAGACGAGGCGAATTGCGCATCGTCCAGAGGGGGCTGGAATTCTCATAGCTTACCTCCGCTAGGTGACTCGAATAGCAACTCAGTAATTGCGGCCACAGATGAACGAACGATCACTGCGGCGTTAAATCGACTGCTGGTTCGATTTTGGTGCAACAGACATCTGAGAGTCAAATGCGAAGCGTGTTACCCATTTGGGTAAAGACTTCCGAACCGCGCGAAGGCAGCGTTCGCCGTTTTCCCTAGGCCTTCGATGGATGACTTGTAAACATTGACGAAAAAACTCGTCACCAGGTGTTGCGGATTTGGTACGTAGCTAAATCGTTGGTCGCGCATTTCCGTTCGGGCGAGCGTTGTAACCGGGGCGATGACGCACGGCTATTTCATCCCGTCCTTTCACCCTCACTCGTACTCTGCGATATCCGCCATTTGACAGCGGGTTGGTCGGGTAATAGCTGATGACGTACACGTGCCGAAGCTCGTCAGCGATCCTGGATGCCACTCGGCTCATGTCCCTAATGTTCTCCGCGTCGTACACGGGCCCGCCTCCCGCGGCGGTGATGTCGCTCATGAAGTCACCCCCGTGACCTCTGCGCCGAGGCCACGACTGCACAGCCGCGCCAGCGGCCGAACTCGACCCGGAAATATTGAAGTGACCTCTGCGTCGAGGTGGCGGCCAGGGAAACGGAAGCGGAATCGGAAGTCGAGGAATCGGGCTTCGAGGCCACGGATCTATTCGGATGCCGCCCCCGCCGCCTGTGCCCGGATAGCGCAGCCCGTAGACCAACACGTCGGATTCGGCCACCAGGTTGACTGCGTCATCGTAGCTCGCTCGGCTGCTAGTGGTGTCCTCTCCGTCGGAAAAAAGTATCATCGCCTTTCGGCCTTCGATGTTGCGAAGCTTGCGGTCGACAGTCTCGTAAACAGCATCATACACGCTGGTGCCCGAGCCCGTTCTTGTGCCGCGAATAGCCCACTCAAGCTGGCGGCGGTCATTTGTAAAGTCTGTGAGGTAATGTATTCCCCGGTCAAATGCGACGACCATCACTCGATCTTGACTCCGCAACTCGCGCACGAAATCAATCGCCGCGTCCTGTATGTCCTTTATGCTTCCAGAAACGCTCGGGCTCACATCGAGCATCAAGGCGACGTTGAACGGAACCTCTTCGCTGCCAAAGGAAGCGATCGTCTGCTGGACGCCGTCTTCAAAAAGCTCGAAGTCGCGAGCGCTGAGCTGAGGCACATAGCGGCCCGATCGATCGCTCACAAGAAGAGGAAGGTTAACTAACGTCGACTCGAGCTTTATTACGTCGTCATCACCTTGTTGTTGTCGCCCGCCGGCTCCGCGCTGCTGGCGCTCCGTGCGTCCTCCGGAATCATCCTGGTCGCGTGGCGCGTCAGAGGGACGGTGAAGCACGGGCGGTCGCTGGCCTGAGGCGCCGCCATTGTCGCCCGACCGGGAGTCAGAGGGGCGTTGAAGCACAGGCGGCTGCCCGCCGCGATTGGAGCGATCCGGGTCGACGCTTCCAGATTGAGGATCCGTATCGGAATTCGAGCGTTGGCGGCGGTCATTGTCGGAATAGCTGGGTCGCTGGCTCCTCGTCGAGGGCGGCTCCTTCTTGGGTTGTGATTGAGTACCGATCGGCGGACGATCAAACGGCGGAGCTTCACGCTGTTGCTGAGGGTCAGCGGCGGTATTGTCGAGAGTACTAAATGATCGTGTCGAGTTCTGCGCAGCGCTGTCGCTCGACCGAAGCGTTGCAGGCTTCGAAGTTTCTGGCGTCGAGTTCGTTGTTTGGTCATTATCGGCCGCGGCCGAATCCTGACTGGCACTACTCTTAGCGGTTTGATCGCCGTTCTTGCCACGTCGGGCTCGTGAAGAGCCTGTTCCCTGCCCCGTTTGTCCGGCTGCGGAGCCCGCGGAGGCATAAGGGATAACAGACATCAGAAGCGTGACCGCCAGAGCAGCGGCGAGGGACGCGCGGGCAGATTTGAACTTCATCTGAAACTCCGGGGGTATTTGATTCTAAGCGAAGTGACTCGCTCAATGCAATGCGGGGTGAGTGGCGAGGCACTAGTCTTGACTCGCACGCTCGCTACTCTGATCCCTGGACTTGGATGTTTCGAGATTCCCAAAGCGTAGCCTAGCAGGCTGCTGAAAAAGTCGTTCTTTTCTCCACCAACCCCGCGTTGGTGGCAATACGACTCGGAGGCTACATGGACCTGCCAAGCTCTCCCGATTACTCCACCGACCCTGCGTCGGTGGGGGCGCGATTCTGGAGCTAAGGTAAGTCCTACTTGCAGGCGATTTAGCCTCCAGTCGTGCCTCCACCGACACGGGGTCGGTGGAGAGCGCAGCTTTGCGCCGAGCCGTGTAGCTGAACAATCTCAGAACCGCCAACGCAGGGTTGGTGGAGTCGAACCAGTGTTTTTCAGCAGCCTGCTAGGGGTAAATTTTTTTGTCGGGCGGCCAAAATGATCAATTCTGACAGTGAATAATCCGCGTTATTGCCCGGCGCTGTTCAGCGAAGATTCATCACGTAAATCTCATAGTTGCCGTCGCGGTTACTCTGGAAGGCGAGCTTTGAACCGTCGGGTGAAATTGCTGGTCGTCCGTCGAACTTGGGTCCGGCGGTCACACGCCTGAGGTTCCCGCCATCCAAATCTATCTGAAAGATATTTGCTCTCGGCAGAATCTCAACGACAAAGGCGATCGATGCGCCGTCGGGCGACCAGCACGGTGCAAACGAGGAGTTCGGGATCGTGGTTAACATCCTGACGTTGCCTCCATCGGCATCCATAACGAACACCTGAAGCCAGAGGTGGCCGGCTATCTTCTCAAGGCTGGGTCTTATGAACGCGATTTTGTTTCCGTCAGGCGACCAGGCTCCCTGACCCGCTCCTGTTCTTGTCAATCTGGTCACATTGCTGCCATCAGCGTCCATCACGTAGATTTCGTACTTGCCATCGCGGTTGCTGGCAAACAGTATTCTTGCGTCAGGCGACCACTTGGGAGAAGTATCATTCCCCGGCTCGGC
>DATFWM010000521.1:0-4276 GCA_035259295.1 Blastocatellia bacterium
ATCCCCTCATTTCGAGCGATCGGTAGACTATCACGATCAGCGCCGCCGATCACTGGCGTCTCCGCTCTTTCTTGCGCTGTCTCTCTATTTCTTCTCGTTGCCTTTCGTCCTCAGTCTTAAGTCGCAGAACGCGGAATGGGCGCGAAGCCTCGGGCCCGGCGTTTCCATCTTCAACGTAGTTCGCATTAACGAAGTCAAGCAACTCCGGGTAAGGCAACGCAAGAAAGTTTCCTTCTACGTCGAGGATCAACCTTGGCTTTGTGCGCCTGAGGTCTTCCAGCAGATTCGCGGCAGCCTCTGCCCTGAGCGCTTCGCCCGATGAAGGCACTGTTGCTTCGGCGTCAGCGAAGCGACCGTCGATGTAGTATGGCACAAGATAACGCGACGCCGGGCGGCAACCCGTGCGCCAGTAAACGTCGTGAGCGTAACCCCAAATGTACAACGGCTCACCGGGAGAGATTCTCTCCCGCACATACTCTGAAACGATCTCGGCTACCTGCTCGCGCCTGTTCATTCCCCAATTTGCACTCCAGCGCGTGCGCGCACCGGTCACCGTTTCATACGCGAGCACCGCAGTGCGGTGATGACATCGCAATAGCCCGACCACAAACAGCACTGCGAGTGCTGCGAGTCCAATTCGCGCTCGCAATCTGTGATTCGAATCGCTTAGTGACCCTCGCAAGAGCTGAACGCCGCGCGCCGCAAGCAGCGAAAGCGCAGGCAAAGCAGGAATGAAGTAGTGACCATAGAATCGCCCGCTGATCATCACCGCGACCAACGAGACGCCGCACCAGAGTGCAATCGCGAGATCGGATTCATCGCTGACATCGTTGGTTCTCTCTCTGACTCTTATGAGTGGACGCCACACTGCCCAGCCCGCAAGAACCCAGAGTGTTGTGTTGAAGAAAATAAATCCCAGCCCACGACCCAACATGAACTTGACCCACAAATTCGCGGGCTCTGAGTCTATGTAAAACATGTTCAGAACGAAACCGTTTCGCCAGAAGTCGCCCAGCGTGTGCATTGACTTGAGCCAGACCGCAACGACTGCCAGGACGACACCGAATCCAACAGCGATGGGTGACAGGCGAGTGACGGATCGCCGGACGAAGCCTCCGAGGCCGCGCTCCGCCTTCCAAGCGCTTAAGATTTCATAAATCGCGAAGAAGGCGAGGTTGAGCACTCCGATTTGTTTGAACAGCGTCGCAAGCCCAGTGAGCCAGCCGGCAGCGAGCAGCGCGGCGCGAGCGGGAGTTGCGTCGACTGAAGCTTTCTTCGCCGCCACATGGCTAGCCATGAAAAAGTAAAATGCTGCTGTGTAAGGCAAGGCCATCAGCAGCTCCGTGTTTGCGGCCATCGTGTCTTGAGTGAAATAGTTGGTGCTGAAATAAACAAACAACACCGACGCCCATAGTCCGATTCGCTTGTTGTAGAAGCGCGAGCCTGTCGCGTAGACAACCACCGAGGTTGCGAAGTTCCAAACAATGGCCGCCAGGTGCACAGCTTTCATGCTGCGGCCAAACATAGCGAAGACCGCCGCGTAAAACAGCGAAGCGCCGGGCGGCTTGTCTGTCACGACGTCCGCATACAGCCGCGCGCCTTCCAACATTCGAACCGCGGTCAGCGCGCGCACTCCTTCGTCGCCGTTGACGAAGTCGAAACGAATGTAAAAGACGCGGAGGAGAAGGTTAAGTAAGAACAGCCCCGCGAATGCTAACATTATCTGGGTTGTTGTAACATCGACGTTACTGTTCGGTGTTGATGCTTTGCGTACCTTTGCGATCATTTAAGTGATATCATTTTGCTCCGGTTTTGCGATGGGAGGACTTTGACAATGTCAGTCGTAAAGGAGAATAGCAAGCTCCGGTTGAGGCTTGAACTGTTCAAGAAGCTGGCAATCGCACAAGCCAGCCGTGCAAGTGGCGATCGCGGTCGCACGCTATCGCAGGTGATGGCGGATGTGCGAAACAGAATTCGTGAAACGGCGTCGATAACTTCGCGACCGAGGTACGGTCTTCAGGTAAATAAACAGACTGAAGTCTGTTCTACCCTTCAAGTATCGCTCGGTACACCCTAGGATCAACGTTCCCGCCGCTGATAACGCAACACACTCGCCGGTCGCGAAACAGAGCAGGATCGGTCAGCGCCGCGCCAATCGCCAGCGCGCCGGTCGGCTCCGCCTTCAGGTTCGCAAGCGAGAATAAGAGCTGAACGCCCCCCTTGATCCTCTCTTCGGGAACTTCGACTATCGCCGACAAGCCATCTTTCAGCACAGCCCAGTTGTGATGGCCGACGCTCACCGTGCGAGCGCCGTCGGCAATTGTTTGAGGCTCGGTTTCGTTCACCACGATGTGCCCGGCCCGAAGCGACCGAGCCGCGTCGTTAGCCATCAGCGGCTCGGCAGCTACGACCTTCGCGCTGCTTCCCGCTGAGCGAAGCCCGATAATGATTCCCGAAGTGAGTCCCCCGCCTCCGATGGGCGCGACAACGAAATCAAGTTCACAGCTCAAGGACGCAAGCTCTCGGCCGAGACTCGCATTGCCTTCGATCACCAGCAGGTCGTCATAAGCGCTCGCGACGTAGGCGTCCGGATTCTCCGCGGCGAGTTCATCAACTCTCGCAGCGCGGCTCTTTAGGCGAACGTCGGTCAAATCGACGTTGCCGCCGTACTCGCGGACGGCGTCGATCTTCACTTTCGCCGAAGTCGACGGCATGACAATGGTGCAAGCCTTGCCGAGCAACGAACACGCGTAGGCCATTGCTTGCCCGAAGTTGCCGGACGAAGCGGTGATGATCTTCCGTTGATCAACCTTCGAAGCCAGATTGTACGCAGCGCGAAACTTGAAGCTGCCGGTATGCTGGAAAGTTTCGGTTGCGATCGTCAGATCGATGCCCAACTGTCGGGCAAGGCGAGGCGCTTCAATAATTGTAGTCGGGCGGGCGATCTCTTCGAGCATTCTTTGGAACCCCGTAGGGGTGTGATGTTTAAAGTTGTCGAGACCGCATCCCCGAACCCCGTAGGGGTGCAATGTTGCCGCGCAGTCAGCTCAATCGCGCTCCTAACGGAGCTCAGAGGGACACATGGCGTCCGTTACTATAGAGATTGCACCCCTACGGGATTTCCGAGCCGAAACGCTTTGCCGATGAACTGAAATCCATCTTCAAATCAGACCCGGGCTACTTCACGTCCTTTGACGAGATATCGATGGTGATCATGAACCCGTTCGTGCCGCTGTATTCGAACGCCTTTGGACCTACACGATAGGCTTCGACCTCATTGGGCATCAAAACGAATCCGTCATTGCGCGGTGCGCCGAAGTACCTGAGATTCTTGATCACAACCGGTTCCGCAGTCATTCCCGGACCGTGATGGAGAACGATGACGCCGCCCTTTCCGCCATTGAGTTTCGCCTCAGCGCGATCGGTCGAAGCTTGCCAGTCAACAGTCGCGTCGGCGGGCGCTACCGTGAATGACTTCCACTTGAGCGGATAGACCTTGCTGAGAATCACCGCGAGCCCGGCACGCTGCTCTTTCGTGACCGACGGTTCGAACGTCGCTTCCACCCACTCTCCCTGGCCGCCGCCGAAATCGGCTCCGAGATCACCCGCCAGCCAGAACTTGACGCCGTCCAGCTTGACGCTTCCGTAGTGGCCTTTGTTGACCTTGTAAGCGAAATTTGCACGGCAGTAATGTTCAGCCATCCCGCCGTGGTTGTGGTGAGCAGCGGGCTTTGTGTTGAAGTAGCACTGGCAGAACATCGGACAGCTACACGCTTCGATGATTGTTGCGTTGAGCGACCAATCGGACTCCGGCTTTTGAGCTGAAGCCGAGTTTGTGCCGATCGCTAACAGTATTGGCAAAGTAAAAAGAATCAACTTTCGCATTTTTACGTACCTCCGTCCGTAGAGTTAGTGATAGGGCGTGGATCATAA
Source organism: Blastocatellia bacterium (assembly GCA_035259295.1). Lineage (GTDB taxonomy): Bacteria > Acidobacteriota > Blastocatellia > UBA7656 > UBA7656 > Onstottus_A. Next base: position 3,934 of record DATFWM010000521.1, read on the forward strand.
TACGGGCGAATTTGTTTGATTTCGCCTCCGCTTACCCGGAAACAATCGAAGACAGGGATCACGCCGAAAGTCGTGTCGAAATCAAACAGGGTGGCAACATATTCTCCTTCGACGATGTGTTGCTTCACGCAAACATCGTTTATGGCTGGGAATAGGCCGGTCAGAAACTCGATCACTGACTCGGCGCCGAATAGCTTCGGGGACAAGGGACTCTCAAAAGCGACATCGTTGAGGTCCTTCTTCTTGAGTCCGTGCAAGTAGGCTTCAACCGGCTTTACGACCTCTTCTCTCATGATTGGTTCCTGATAGCCAGTCTTTATACTTCGGCCCTTCGAGAGGTGTC
>DATFWM010000522.1:0-4142 GCA_035259295.1 Blastocatellia bacterium
CCAGAGCCGAATCGGCGGCAGTCTTTGGGAAACGCCGATGCTGTATCTCGAGAACTCGCCGGTGTTCAGGGCCGATCGGATCCAGACCCCGCTGTTGATGATTCACAACGACGCGGACGACGCGGTGCCGTGGTATCAAGGCATCGAGATGTACCTGGCGCTCAGGCGTCTCGGCAAGGAGGCGTACTTATTCACATACAACGGCGAGCCTCATGGTTTGCGCAAGCGTCAGAATCAGAAGGACTACACGATGCGGTTGCAGCAGTTCTTCGATCATTTCCTGAAAGACGCCCCCAAGCCAGAGTGGATGGAAAAGGGAATTCCTTACCTCCAGAAAGACAAAGAGAAGGAAAAGTACAAGGCGACTGCGGACGTGAGAGAGAAGGCTGGGAAGTGACGCTCCGCGCCTGAGATACAGGGATGATGACTAGCCACCAGTTCAAAGGGGTTCTGATTTCACTCCTTTTCTTCGTCGTTGCGTCCATACAGGGCCTTGATTTAGGCAGAATCTTGTGGATCGTCCTCGTGCTCTTCTCTCTGATAGCCGTACTCTATTACAGCCTGTCGATCGCGATTAGGAACTCGCGACGTAAACGTGACGCGAAGTGAACCAGGCAACGTGGCTATCCGCATTGCGTTACCCTCAGCCACGTCATACAATGTGGCGTTTCCTGTTGCGTCTCGTGGGCCATTAACGCAACCCGAGGTTCGATAGATTTTGATCAGCAAAGCGGCTGCCGCCCCGCCTTTCAAAAACAATGAGCGACCGCCCGAACCGGCCACCAGCTTAGTTGCGCGGGTCGCGGGCCCCATCGCAAGCAATCTCAAGTTCGATCTGCCTGAAGCAGGGCGCCGAGTCTACATCGTCACTGAATGGGCGATTACCATTTCGCTGGTGATGTACGCAATATTCGCCCCGCACTCGATAGCGGTAACTCAAGGATCATATCTGATCGGACTCGTAGCTTGGGCTGTTCAATTCGTGTTTACTCGCAGGCTCGGCCTGAGAAGAACGGCGGTTGACATCGCGTTGTTTGGGTTCTTCGCCTGTTGCGTTGTTTCGTCCTTCTTCTCTTACGACCCGCTCGTGAGCGTAAAGGGGTTGAAGAGCCCCGCCTTCTTTCTGGCGTTTTACTTTGTCAGCAACAAAGTCAGAAGCTCTCGCTTCGCGGCTTTCTTGGTTCTGACGATGATAGTCTCTTGCCTGGTGAACGTTGGCTACAGTGGCGCGAAACTAGCCCGCGGACGAGGTCTTCAAATCGACAGTGTCAAACCCGATAGCCCGTTTGCTAACGAGGCGATTGCGGTCGGCGACGTCATCGTCGAGGCCGACGACCAGCCGATCAACGCTCGTGAGGACCTTCTTAGAATCATTGACTCACACCGCGGGCGTTTGCGCATCAGGCTTCAGCGAAAGGAAGCCATTTTCGAGACATCAATCCCGCGTAACGCGCTAAGGGAAGCGCGCGGCGAAGGCTTCGAGCGGGTGGGAATAACTATCTCACCGGGCAGAAACTTTCGCGTTATGGGATTCTACAGTCACTACGAAACCTACGCGGAGGTGCTGGCGCTGATCGCCGCTCTTGCCGTGGGGATGTTGATCGCGATTCCCAACAAAGCATCCCGCACCGCGTGGTTTCTTGGTGTTGCGATCACGCTTCTTGGCGCGACCTTGATACTTACTTCGACACGTGCGTCGCTTGCGGGCTTCGCGATCAGCGTTGCAGTCATGGCGCTTGCGAGCCGCAGCCGCCGCGTTGTGTGGGCGGCGATCGCCGTGATAGTGGTTGTTCTTCCATTGGCGGTTGTTGCCATCGAGCGTTCACGCGGGATATCAGTTTTGGATCCTGAGGAAGGGAGTACGGCGTACAGGCTCGAGGTCTGGCGCGAAGCTCTCGGGATGATAAAAGACAATCCGCTGTTGGGAATTGGCAAGGGCAGCGAAGCCAAGCTGAAGCAAAGGCTCGGGCTTTATGAAGGCGGCAAGCTTCCGCCAGGTCACTTTCACTCGACTCCGGTCCAAGTAGCAGTGTGGTGGGGATTACTCGCACTAATATTCTATTATTCATTCATGACCATATTCGCGGTGAAGCTCTGGCGCCTCATAACAAAGGTCAAACCAAACGGACAATGGCAACTGCGTGGGATCGTCCTGGCCGGACTGGGGACCGTTGTGGCGTTCAACGTCAGCTCGCTTGTGCATTTTAACTTTGGCGACGGCGAAGTGGTCATGGCGTTCTGGCTTTTGACCGGGCTGGCGTTTGCAGCGCATCGGATGGGGCTGGAAGCCCCCGGCCCAGCCACACTAGAGAATATATCAGCGTCACCATCAGGAGACAGTTCAAGTAGAAGTCAACTCCGAGGACAAGAAGCAGCCTCTGAACCGACCGTCCGGGCAGCAAGGGCAAAACAAAATTAACGATGGAAATGAAGGCCAACACGCTGAATGCAACTTTGCCGGCGTGAGTGATCCTATCGGTAGGTAAGCTCACGAGACAAGCAACAGGCCACAGCAGCGCGATGAAGTAAATCTTGGACGTAAGTGGACCTACCATCAAGATCACACAGATCATCAGCGCCAGTTCCAAAGACGCACGCGACCCCCCGAAACTCTGGCGAGCCCGCCACATCAACATCAGAACTCCCGCAAATAACACGCCGGCGAACAGCACCCAGACCTCGACCGCTCGTTGGCGGGAGACTGAGGCAAGATTGACAGCGGCATAATCAACATCACCGTCGACTCTTTGCGAATAATCGACGTCGGTCAGATAACGGCGAAGCTGTCCCTTCAACGAAAGGTTTATAGGACCGTTGTCTTCATGAAATTCCTGGCTGCTTACGACGTGCCGGTACCACGTTGCCAACAGGTCTGCGTTCCGTCGAAGGCCGAAGTACGCCGAGGGCGCAAGGTTGATGGCGATCAAAAACGCGCAGACCCCTAGAAGAAAACTCCAGCGCCTCTTCAATGCAAAGTAAGGCAACAGCAAGATAGGCGTCAGCTTGATTGTGATCGTCAACGCCATCAGCAGCGCGGCCCACAGGTCTTTCCGTTGAAGAACGAGATAGAGCGAACCGAATAACAGGAACACAGCGAGCAAATGCGCGTTACCGTAGTGCAAGACCATCACGAAATACTGGCCGACCGCGAACGCTACCGGAAGCCACATTGCTTTTTGTTGGCGTAACACGGGAAAAATCTTGCCGACTATTAGAACGCATCCGGCGATTTCCAAAATAGAAAGCAGGTACCAGATATACGCCGCGACCGGATATGGAATCAGCCAGAGTGGAACCAGCGCCAGGAGAAAGAAGGGAGGATAGCGATAGTCCATCACCGGGCTCACAGCGAAGTCCGGCGAGTACAAATCGGTTCGTCCCTGAATGAGCGAACGGCCCGCCGCGTAATACACTGGAAAATCGATGAGATTGCGGATGAAGAACAGGCCGAGAATGGCGATGACAACGGCGCATACGAGCACGAACGAGATGCGCAATGTTTTGTTCATTGGCGGGCCAGGCTACCTGTTTGCTCGTGCTGCTAATGCCGAGGGCTGGAGTCAAACCCGCAAGGGCGTTAATGCATTCAGCGCTCGGATTTCCGATCATACACGAAAACGAATTGGCTGGAGAACAGCTCCTGGCAATTGGCTGGAAACTGCCTATAATTCAAGAGTTCATGTACATCGACTCACACGCGCACATAGAGGGAAGCGAGTTTGACTCTGATCGGGAAGCGGTAATCCAACGGGCGCTAGACGCCGGTGTCGAGATCATCGTCTGCGTTGGCGATGGCGAAGTCGCTGCTGACTCTCACGCAGCCGCATTCAGACTTGCCGAGGAATATTCGTTCATCTATACAACGGTCGGAGTTCATCCTCACGAGGCTCGGTTGCTTGACGATGAGCTTTGCGCGAAGCTCGAAGACCTATCGCAGCATCCGAAGGCGATCGCGTGGGGCGAGATCGGCTTGGATTATCACTACGACAACTCGCCTCGCGACACGCAGCGCGAGGCTTTCACAAAGCAATTGAGGATGGCTCGCGAGCGCGGGCTTCCAGTTGTGATTCACACTCGCGAGGCCGAGGCTGATACGCTCACCATCTTAAACGAAGAGTGGAAAGATTCCGGTCTAGGCGGCG
>DATFWM010000523.1:0-3223 GCA_035259295.1 Blastocatellia bacterium
GAGTTTTAACGAATGCTCGAGCCTCGAAAGAGGCACGTTCTTTCCGCCGGCAAAGATCTCGTGACGGCCGTACTCTTCGTACCACTTTGTCAGAGTCGCGGTCATGTGCATCTTCTCGATGATGTTCCGCCAACCGATGCCGGTGTTGTAGGCGCAGAACGAGATCTCACCCTCCTGCGTCGCATAAGGGATGATGCATTGCTCCGTCCGTCGGAAGTCGTAGTTGAACAGATCCTGAAACCACATGCCCGCGATGAACAGAAAATTCCATCGGTCGGCGCGACGCCGGTCGATGTCGTCCCTCGTCCGGTCGCCCGTCACCTTGCCGTAGTCCCGGCCCGTCGCGCCAAACGACTTGTCAAACTTTTTCAGAAGATCGATCAAGCGAAAATGCGTCGGCGCCTTGAACGGATCATAAGCCTTCAACAACGCGAGGCCTCCGCCTACAAGCGATAAAAACTTGCCTCGAGCGGCATCGTTGACCCGGGCGAGGTCTTTGGCGAATCCTTCCGCGTTGAAGAATGCAGTGACCGGCGCCGCTTCTTTTGTTTCCTTGTCGATCATCACCGCCATCCCGACGCCGCAGTTCGGATGACATCCGCAGTTCAACTGACCCCATTCGTTTTGAGGTCCGTGTACGAGGTCCGCCCAATCAGAGAACGTCCCCATGAATGAAATCGGGAACCAGTCGCGGGTCGGCTCGCCCATTCCGGTCTGGTTCTTTACGTCGTGAGCCAGATGAGACAGCGTGTAGCGTTGAGCGTGTCGGCGGTCGTCGGTGATATCCTCGTCGCGGCCGGTGAATGAAACCGGCTGAAACGACAAGAACGAAATCTTCTTTGGGTTGTCGAGCGCGAATTTTATTATTCGGCCGACCTGTTCGTTATTGATGCCGTTTACGATCGTAGTCACCGGCACAATCTCGACTCCGGCGGCGTGCAGGTTTTGAATCGCCTGCAGCTTTACGTCGAACAGATTGCCGACCTTGCGATGCTCGTTTGCGGCATTTCCGATTCCGTCGAACTGCAGATAGGCGTAGCGCAGACCGGCCTCGGCCGCTTCGCGGCAGAACTCGGGGCTCTTTGCGAACTCGATCCCGTTTGTAGCCGCCTGGACGCTGTTGTAGCCGACCTTGCGCGAATATCGCACCGCATCCAGAAAATGCGGCGAGAGGGTCGGCTCACCTCCCGAGAACTGCACCGACATTTGACGCCGCGGCTTTATCGAGATCGCGTTGTCCAGCAGCGTCTGTATATCCTCCCAGCTCAACTCGTGAACAAAGCCGACCTGGTTCGCATCCATGAAGCACGGATCGCACATCATGTTGCAGCGGTTTGTGAGATCCACCGTGAGCACCGAGCCTCGCCCGTGCTTTATCGTGCTCGTTCCGTGGTTGTGAAGCCCTTCGTCGGCGTGCGCCCTTATATCACGTCCGGGAAAGACCTCTTCGAGGTGCTTGAAGAAAGCGGCGTCGATCGACATCACGTCTTCGAAGTGCCCGTGTTTTGGGCAGTCCTTCACCATCAGAATTTTTCCGTCGCGCTCGATGATTTGAGCCTTGATCTCTCCGACCTTTTCAGTGAGGAGAATCTCATGCGGCAACTCGCCGTCGATGATTTGTTGTCTAATCTCGGGCACGCAACGCGGGCACAGAGAATCGGTGGTTCGCGGCCAGCCCAGCGGCGGCTTTGTCTTCTGATAAGACTTGAGCAGGGGCTTGTCGGACCACTTCGGTGTGAAAGAAGGGTTTGGTCGAATCCGGTTCAATCGCTCGAAGACCGTCCAAACGCCTCGCGCCGCAACGGTCACACCCTTCTCCACGTACTTAACTGGCTTGTGCATTTATCGTCTCTCCCTTTTTGGATCGCGAAGCGGTCAAGCGCTTCGCGGGTCTCGTTCTCAATTCCTGATCTATGCCTTCTCCGTCTGTTCGATCTGATACAGCGTCTTGATCGCTTGAAGCGACTCTCGCCGCACGGCGCCCTTCACTCCAAGCGTCTGCGGATCTCTCCAGTTGTCGAAGGTTGCGACCTGATGAACGCACGCTATGGTGCAGTAAGGAGCGCAAGCCTTCTTCGTGAGATACTCGCGACGGATGTCTTCCTTCGTGTAGGTCTCAAGAGGCACGCCAGGATAGCCGCGCTGCTGCGAGCAGTAGTGGACCAGTCCGTCTTCGCAGATGTACAAGTAGCGCGCGCCCGCACGACATCGCCACTTATTCGGTTCGGCGTCCACCAGATTGTCCTGAAAGGCCCTGACGCGGGTGTGTCCCTTCTTTCCGAGACCGCGCATGTGAAAATAGATCTCGCGTTCGGCTCCCTTCAGCGGCTTTAGCGTCCCAAGCCCGTCGTGGATGATCCCAAGCGAAGTCGAGAAGCCAAGCTCGACCGCGCGACTCCCGATCGTGAGTGCGTCTTCGGGAGTCTTGACCCCGCCTCCAATGACCGAATTGATATTCACCTTGAACTCGGCCAGCTCTGATAACCAGACAAGCTTCTTGTCGAGGACTTTGAGACTCTTCTTCGAGACCTCGTCCGGATTGACGTTGTCGATGCTGATCTGGAGATACTCGAGGCCGGCCTTGTTCAGCTTGCGGATCTTGTCTTTCGTCAGGAGGTAGCCGTTTGTGATGAGCGAGGCGAGCATGCCGTGCCGCCGGATCCTTTCGATTATCGCTTCGATTTCGGGGTGCAACAGCGGTTCACCACCACTAATAATGATGGCGGTGGTGCCGAGCTCGGCCAGCTTATCCAGCCGCCGGTACATGACCTCGATGGGCACGGGCTTTGAGCTATCGTCGTATTCGTTGCAATAAGTGCACGCGAGATTGCAGCGCCTCATCGGGATGATGTGCGCGAGGATCGGATGATCGGTAGAGCGAAGGCCTTTCGCGCAGAAGTTGAATTCGCGCGCGTGTATTCTGAGCCTACTGGAAAGCTTCATCGGTCGCTTGGCTGGTGCTGCTTTTTCCTATCGTAGATTGGGCTGCTCTAAGAGGCTGCTGACGTATCAAGGCGGGAGTTGGAGCAAGCATTGTTCCCAAAACCGATTCTTGCTTTAACCTTCCTGACACCTGCGTTTAATCGGAAAAGAGAGGAAGCTTACATCATTGTTGAGGGGTCGGTCTCAAACGGGTTTGACCCGGCTTCGATCTGGCGACTCGTCCTTTGCGGCCAAATGACTCACGCCGATTGATCTCCGCACGTGGCAGGCCATTATGACT
>DATFWM010000524.1:0-4935 GCA_035259295.1 Blastocatellia bacterium
CCTGCCCCAGGATGAGCCGAACCGCCTTCCGCGCGGGACCGAGACCGTCTTGCTGGTTGAAGACGACGAGTTGGTTCGCAAGTTCGCAGGGCGTGTCCTGCGCGAGCTAGGTTACACTTTGCTGGAAGCGTCAAACGGCGAAGAAGCTTTGGATCTGATTCACGAGCGCGAAGGCGACAAGATAGACTTGATGCTCACTGACGTTGTAATGCCGCAACTGGGAGGCAAAGCTCTCGCGCATCGAGTGCGATGCCTGAGGCCGGATGTGAAGGTTCTTTTCGCGTCGGGGCACAACGACAAACTGGTTCTGAACAGCAAGCTTAGTGGAGAGGACGATTCGTTCCTGCATAAGCCCTTTACACCCGCGTCTCTAGCCAACAAGGTGCGGCACGTGCTCGATGCGTTAACCTAAAGGCCTAACTGCCCCTTCCTGCCACATTTGTGATTCCCGGCCTGTGGCGCGTCTCCGCGTTTCGGCCATCTGACAGCTTTCCGCCACACAGGAAAGTCCCTACTTATGGTCACTTAACCCAAGCCTCAGCTCGCGGATGAGACGGCATATTCATTGCCGCGGATGGCCCCGGATTGGTGCGGCACCGCGGGCTACATCGCGACAGAATCTAACATAAATGTTTATTACCGAGTCGGCATTAACGATTTCAACGTTGCTAGAAACTGAGGAGCGTTACCGCGCCCTGTTCGACGGCAATCCGCATCCGATGTGGGTCTACGACATCGAGACTCTTCGGTTCCTTGCGGTCAACGACGCCGCAGTCAATCACTATGGTTATTCAGAAGAGGAATTCCTGAGCATGACTATTGCTCAGATTCGGCCTGCGGAAGACGTTCCAATTCTTATCGAACGCGTAATGAATGCTCCAGTCGTGGTTGATGCTAGGGGCATTTGGAAACACCGAACGAAGAGCGGGTCTATCATCGATGTCGAAGTGTCATCACACGAGTTGAGCTTCGGAGACCGACGCGCTCGGCTCGTGCTGGCAAACGACATAACCGAGCGCAAGAGAGCAGAAAAGGTTCAAGCGGCAACTTATAGAATTTCGGAAGCTGCGAACACTGCCGAGAACCTTCAGGAGCTCTTTCGCTCAATTCACGAAATAGTTGGCGAGCTTATGCCCGTCAACAATTTTCGAATAGCTCTTTACGATAAGGCTACGGAAATGTTCAGCTCTTCATACTATGTTGATGAGTGTGACCCGCAATCCCCTCCCAGGAAGCTAGGAAGAGGATTGACAGATCATGTGCTGCGAACAGGAGAGCCTCTACACGCTCCACCAGAAGTGACCAGGAAGCTGATAGAAGAAGGGAAAGCTGATTTGATAGGGACACTGGCGGTCGACTGGATAGGCGTTCCGCTAAAGGCGAAGGATGGAATCATCGGGGCGCTGGTTGTTCAGAGTCACACCGAAGGTCTCACGTTTGGAGACGACGACAAAAACATGTTGGCGTTTGTTTCTACTCAGGTGGCAATGGCTATCGAGCGCAAACGCGCCGAGGTGGAATTAAGGGAAGCGAAGGAAGCAGCCGAGGCGGCTAGCCGCGCCAAGAGCGAGTTCCTCGCCAACATGAGCCACGAAATACGCACGCCCATTAACGGAGTCATCGGCATGACCGAGTTGGCTCTGGATACGGAGCTTACCAGCGAGCAGGCAGAGTACTTGAAGCTCGTCAAGCTTTCGGCAGATTCATTGCTGGGTGTAATCAACGACATACTCGACTTCTCAAAGATCGAGGCCGGCAAGCTCGACCTCGATCTAAATGAATTCAGCCTTGCAGATGCTGTCGACGATGTGATGAAGGCGCTTGTCATGCGCGCCGATCAGAAGGGTCTCGAGTTGGCATATTATCTGCGCCCCGGCGTTCCGCACAATGTCGTCGGCGATGTCGGACGCTTGCGGCAGATACTGGTGAACCTTGTCGGCAACGCCATCAAGTTTACCCAGCACGGCGAAGTGATCGTCAGAATCGACGTGGACTACCAGACGGACGAGGAAGTAACTCTGCACTTCAGTGTTAGAGACACGGGCATCGGGGTCCCGCTCGAAAAACAAAAGATGATCTTCGACGCATTCACGCAGGCCGACGGCTCGACCACGCGCGGGTACGGAGGCACGGGACTTGGTCTGGCGATATCTTCTCAGCTGGTTCGGATGATGGCAGGAGAAATCTGGGTTGAGAGTCCTTCAAATCACGGATCGGCTAATGCCCGTGATTCTGAATCCGCGACGCCGGATCTGAAGTCCATACCCCGTGGACCTGGAAGCATGTTTCATTTCACCGCTCGCGTCGGGCTGCCTCTAGGCTCACAATCGATCGCACTTCATCAGCCGGAGCTCTCCGAACTAAAAGGCGTGCCTGTGTTGGTGGTCGACGACAATGCTACTAATCGCCGAATCCTCGAGGTGCAAACCGCCAGCTGGCAAATGCAAGCCACGGTGGTCGAGGGAGGCGAAGCGGCGCTCGGCGCAATCAAACAAGCCGCGGCCGCCGGCTCTCCGTTCAAGCTCGCGCTGCTCGATTTCCATATGCCGGTGATGGATGGACTCGCTCTTGCTGAACGGATAAGAGAGATGCCTGAGGGCCGAGATCTGAGGATCATGATCATGTCGTCGTCGGTCCAGCAGAGCGACACCAAACATCGGAATCTGGGAATCGACGGCAATCTACTGAAGCCGGTCAAAGCCGCCGAGTTGCTGAGTCTGATAAGAACGGTCCTCAGCGTTGACGCGTGCCGGCAAGCTCCGCTGCGGCGGGCTACGATCAAGAGCGCATACCCTTCGCGCGTGCTTGTGGCAGAAGACAGCCGAGTCAACCAAGAGCTGATAAGGCGCTTGCTCGAGAAGTGGGGACACGCTGCTGTTATCGCGCAGAATGGAAGAGTCGCGCTGTCGCTGTTCGAGTCCGAAGACTTTCAAATTTGCTTGATGGATCTGCAGATGCCCGAGCTAAACGGCTTTGAAGCAACGGCTGCAATACGTGAGCGTGAACGCAACACAGGATCCCGCCTCCCGATCGTTGCTCTGACCGCCCACGCGCTCAAAGGAGACCGCGAGCGTTGCGTTGAGGCAGGCATGGACGAGTACGTCTCGAAACCCATTCAAGCCGAAAAGCTATTCGACGTCATCGAATCTCTCGTAAGCCGAAGCTCGCCCCCGCACAATAATGGCAATCCTCAGCCGACTGCATTGGACGTCACAGCGCTCACAAGCAAGTTCGACGGCGACCTCGAGCTTTTGCAGTCGCTCGCCAATGTATTCGCTAGCTCCTCTGCCAGCCAGTTGTCGCAGATCTCCGAGGCAATTTCGCGCTCAGACGCCGAAGCTCTCGCCCGTGGCGCGCACACGCTTAAGGGATCAGTTGCTAATTTCTGCGCTCGCGCCGCTGTTGATGCGGCGGCGCGGCTCGAGCAAACGGCAAAGAGCGGTGATTTCTGTGCTGCGTCGGAAATCCTTGCGGTTTTGGAGAAAGAAATTACGCAGGTTAAACAGGAACTAGACACTTTAGCGCAAGCAACCGCGAACTAGCCTTTTGGCAGGACAAGCCTTTCTCGTTGGGGACTTCATCATGAAGATATTGATCGCCGAAGATGATCCTGTGTCACGCGTCTTTCTTGAAATGACGCTGGTCAAATGGGGTTATGAAGTAATTGTTACTTGCGACGGCAATGAGGCGTGGGAGACGATGCAATGTGAGGCGCCCGCGATCGCTATCCTTGACTGGATGATGCCCGGCATCGACGGAATCGAAGTTTGTCGCAGAGCCCGCAGCGTCGAGACGTCAACGGCAACTTACGTGATATTACTGACTGCGAAGAGCGAGAAGGACGATGTGGTTGAAGGGCTCGGGGCTGGCGCCGACGATTACGTCACCAAGCCTTTCAATCGCGCGGAGCTCCAGGCTCGGATCAAAGCTGGCGCGAGAATCGTCGAGCTTCAAAGGAATTTAGCGGATCGGGTAGTTGAGCTACAGAGCGCCCTCGCACGCGTGAAGCAACTTCAAGGATTGCTGCCGATTTGTTCTTATTGCAAGAGAGTTCGCGACGATCAGAATTACTGGCAGCAAGTGGATGCCTACGTTAGCAAGCACTCAGACGTTGAATTCAGTCATGGGATTTGCCCGCCTTGTTACGATCGCCTTGTCGAGAATCGTGGAGATGTGAATCGTGATTCGTGATGCGTGGACGCGCCCGCTTGATCACGTATCACGAGTCACGTATCACACGTCACACATCACTCCTCACACTGGCCGTTTGAAGCCGCGTTCGATGTCGCGCAATCCCATTCGCATCATAATCGGCCGGCCGTGCGGGCAAGTCATCGGGTTGGCGGTCTTCATTACCTCGTCAATCAACCATTGCATCTTCTCAGCGGTGAGCGGCATATTGACCTTGATCGCCGCTTTGCATGCGACTTCAGCAGCGATCTCGTCGCGTATTCGGTCGAGAGTGAAGCCTCGGCGCTCGCGTTCTACTACCGCCAGCAGATCGCGTACGGCCGTGATCAGGTCAGTCGACTCAAGCCCTGCTGGCGCGGTCTTGATGGCAATGGTTCGACCCGACAGCTGCGCTGTCTCGATGCCGATGTTTTCAAGCTCCCTTTGAATAATCGCGAACGCTTCAATCTCAGCAGGCGACAAGTCGAGCGTCACCGGTATCAGGAGCGGCTGCAAACCCGCTGCGCGGGCAAGCCGCCCATCACGAAACTGCTCGAATAGAATTCGCTCGTGCGCCACGTGTTGGTCGACCAGCAGCAGACCCTCTTCGTCGGTCGCGACGATATAGCTGTCGCGAATCTGGCCGAGTGGTTTGATTCCGTGTCCCAGCCCCGGCAGCGCGCTTGGCTCAAGCGGTGGCGCCTCGCGATCAGTAAGAAGTTTGGGCAGCGGAGTAGCGCCACCGCCCGTAACAGAATCCGCGCG
>DATFWM010000525.1:0-2951 GCA_035259295.1 Blastocatellia bacterium
TCGAGAACGCCGAAGAGGAAATGGACCTCGATCCGATACCCTTTGCATACAAGCTGATGACGCGGAGCAAGAAAATCGACCACGCCAAGTTGAAGCAGCGCGATCCCGAATTCGTCGCGGCTTATGACAGATGGGCGAGAAGCCAGAGATCAGAAGTCAGAGGTCAGAAATCAGAGGTCAGAGGTCAGAAAGACAGAGGTCAGAGGTCAGAAGTCAGAAGTCGGAAAGTCGACAGTCGCAGGTCGGGCTCCAGAAATCGCAAGCGCTGATCTCTGACTTCTGACCTCTGTTCTTATGTGGCATCCCGAGAATCCAATCAGGCATTCGATCCCCGAAGCGCGCTGGCCGACTCAACAGGAGGCGGCTCGGTCGCTGCTATTCACTCCAATTCAAGTAGGCCCGATCACGCTCGAGAGTCGCACGTGGGTTCCAGCGATGGTCCCCTGGCGTGCGACAGACGACGGCTTCGTCACTCCCAACATAATTGAGTGGTACGGCCGGTTCGCAGCAGGCAGACCGGGCGCGATCGTCGTTGAAGCCACAGGCATTCGCGATATCGCAAGCGGGCCTCTGCTGCGAATAGGGCACGATCGGTTCATTCCCGGTTTGCGCGAGCTCGTGGAAACTGTCAGGCGTCAAAGCGGCGGGCATACGCGGCTGTTTATTCAAGTTATCGACTTCCTGGCGGTGAAGCGCCGACCGCCGAAAGACAAGTACTTTGCTCGCTTCTTCAAGCTCAACCCGCATCATCGTGAGAAGCTTGCTGAGGCGACCGAAGACAGCGGCTGGCTAGACGCGAGTGAAGCAAAGATTCGATCTTATCTAAGCGAAGCGGCTGACGAGATGCTCGATAAAGTGCTCGATGAGCGAGAGCTTGAGTCGTTGCGATATGGCTATCGCGAGCGAGTCACGGATATGCACCTGCCACACGTGCGCGAGTTGCCGCAAGTGCTGCCCAATATTTTCGCTGGGGCCGCGATGCGAGCGCGTGAGGCGGGTTTCGACGGAGTTGAGCTTCATTACGCGCACGCGTACACGATGGCTTCTTTTCTGAGCGCCAAGAACAATCGACCCGATGGTTACGGCGGCGCGAGAGAGAACCGCGTGAGGCTGCCGCTTGAAGTCTACCGCGCGGTTCGCGAGCGGGTGGGTCCCGACTACACCGTTGGCGTCAGGTTCTTGAGCGATGAAGTAATCGAGCGCGGGAGCCACCTCGAAGACGCAGTCTATTTCGGCGTCGAGTTCGCGCGTGCGGGGTTTGATTACCTTTCAGTTTCAAAAGGCGGCAAGTTCGACGATGCCAAGCAGCCTAAAGTCGGGCAGGCGGTTTATCCTTACACCGGCCGCAGCGGTTACGAGTGCATGCCAACCGTCTTGTCAGACGAGCGCGGACCATTCGGTCGCAACGTACCGCTCGCCGCGGCAATCAAGCGAGCGGTAAACGAGGCGGGCTTTGCGACCCCGGTGGTCACATCCGGCGGGATCACGACGTTCGATCAGGCCGAGGCTATTCTTCAACGCGGAGAAGCTGATATCATAGCCGCCGCGCGTCAATCACTTGCCGACCCGGATTGGTTTTTGAAGATGCGGCTCGGGCGCGGCGATGAGATTCAGCGTTGCGTGTACACGAATTATTGTGAGGGGCTCGATCAGATGCATAAGCAGGTGACGTGCAAGCTTTGGGATCGAGTGAATCTGGACGAGCCCGGAATCACGATGAGCGAGGATGGCAAGCGGAGATTGGTTCCACCGCGCTGGGAAGCGATAGAGCAAGCGAGGACGAAAACCCGATGATGTACTGGCGCGAAATATCGGTAAACTGGGGCGAGTCCGATCCGTTCGGGCTGGTCTACTATCCTCGCATGCTTGCGTGGTTCAACGACACCGAGCACGAGTTGTTTCGCACGCTCGGCTACCCGATCGATAAAATGATTCAAAACGATCGCACCACATTCGTGATGGGCGAGATTCACTTTCGATTCATCGGGCCTGCAGCTTACGGCGACCGCGTCACGCTTAAGCTTGTGCTCACAGAGATGCGCGAGCGAACTTTGCATTGGCACTGCACCGCGAAGCGAACGTTGACCGGCGAGCCGGTGAGTGAAGGCACTGCTGTCCGAGTCTACGCGCGTATCAACGAAGACGGCACGCTCAAATCCGCGCCGATACCCGACGAGATGCGCCGTGCGCTGACCTCGGCGGGCGTGGTGACCTCCTACGCGCCGAAGGCGGCGAGCGATTGATTTGCAGCGACGGGTTGAGGGCCCAGCACCACCGCCTGTCACTACGAACATTCAACCACTACTAGGTTGGGATTTTTTGTGGAGACAATTTGATGGCGGAGAGCCGACCAAGACAGGCGTTCCCAGACTACCCTAGCGAGATTCAAACCGACCCGCGAGAGCTCTCCTTGACACGCGAAGAGTTGCTGAACATGTACACGGCGATGCGGCTCGCGCGAACGTTTGAAGAAAAGCTCGCCTCGCTCTATCGCCAAGGAAAAATCTTCGGCGCGGTGTACCTGGGCATGGGCCAGGAAGCGACTTCAGTTGGAAGCGTCAGCCAGCTTCGGGACGGCGACTTGTTTTCAACGGTGGCGCGAAATCTCTCGGCGTGGCTCTATCGCGGCGTCAAGCCCGAGCACGTGATGGCTAGATGGTTCGGCAAAGATCAGCCGCCATCACACGGGCGCGAGCTTGGGTTGTTCCTGGCCGATCTGAACGAGTATGGAATCTTTCCTTATCACAACGGCTCGATGGCTTCGTGGATACCGGCGGGCGCGGGCTACGCGCTTGCGTTCAAGCTTCGCCGCCAACCAAACGTGTGCTTGTGTTTTACCGGCGACGGCGCGACGAGCCCCGGCGATTTTTACGAGGGTTTGAACTTCGCTTCGATACACAAGTTACCGCTGGTGATCATCTGCGAAGTGAATCAGTACGCGTATTCGACTC
>DATFWM010000526.1:0-7355 GCA_035259295.1 Blastocatellia bacterium
AGACGACCAGTAAGATGACCCAGCTTGTGATGAATAATAGGTTTGTGCCTTTCATCTGCGACCTCCTTGGGGACATCAACTCATTTTTCAGCCGCCAGCAAATCCCGCAGGAATGAAATGTTATACGTGATTTGAACCGCGATGTTCTCTAACTCCGCAGGATTGAAATGTTCAAGTCGGCATCAACTTCCAACAGGCCGACCGCCACATTCCACTCCTACGGAGTTGGTATCCATCCGTTCGCTCTTACTATAAACATCCCACTCCTACGGAGTTGGAAAGTAAACGACAGGCCGCACCTACATCGATCCATTCCGTCCCCAGGTCGCATTATTTTACTTCTCAGTCAGGGCGACCTCTAACAGAACCAGCTTCTTTATCCCTCGATAGAACGGTTCGATCTGGCACCACTCGCCCAATGAATGATCTCCGCCGCACGGGGCGCAGCCGGTAGAGATAGCCGGCAGGCCCGTCAATAACGCGACGTTCGCGTTGTTCGAAGCAGTGTTGCCCACGGGCACATTCTCGAAGCCAATTGCGCGATGCACCGCCTCCGCCATTCGCACGGTGAATGATTCGCGGTTGCCTGGAATCTGAGCGGCCGGAACTTTTTCTTCAGGCAATTCAGTCTTCACTTGCACGCCAACGCGATCGGCTTCTTCGCGAAGAATCATGGCGATCTTCTGCTCGAACTGGTCGATCAACTTTTGATCCGTTGATCTGAGATCGACCGTGAACCACGCATCTGCAGCCTTCGCATTCACGACCTCTGCGCCGCCAAGCATCCCGATGTTCAGATGAACGACTGGGTCCCTTGGCAGTTCGAGCGCGTATATGCGAGTGATCGCGCGCGCCAGAGGAATCGTGGCCGAGTAGGGCGGCGACTTCGAAGTCGTGTGCCCGCCCGGACCAATGAAATGATGCTTATACCAATTGATGCCTATGCCGCCGTAGTTCAAGCCTTCGTAGCCGCCGTCGAGCGCGACGTATTGCCCGATGCGATCTCTGTTCTCGCCGATGAAATGTTTCACCCCCGCAAACGAGGTTTCTTCTTCGACGGTGAAGACAAAGATCAAATCGGCTTTCGTCTTGATACCTGCTTCGTCGAGAGCGCGGATCGATGCGAGAATCGCTTCGACGTTGCGAGTATCGTCGCCGACTCCGGGAGCGTAAATCTTGCCGTCGCGAATCTCGGCTTTGATCTTCAGACCCGGTTGAAAGACCGTGTCGAGGTGAGCATCGAAGACTACAGGTTTTGCTCCCCCAGTGCCCTTGCGAATAGCAATGAGATTGCCTTTCGAGTCGTAGTAAATCTTGTCGAGCTTGCACGATTCAAGTGTTTTGCGGACTGTTTCGGCGCGCTCGTGCTCTTTGCCTGAAGGCGCGTTGATCTCGGTCAGCTTAATCCATTCGGCGAGTATTAGTTCGCGATGCGTCTCGACATAATCGAATGCCCGCTTAAGCTCGGGCCGCTCCATTGTGCGCATGGCGTCGGCGGTCAAGTCCTGTGCGTTTACGCTGGCGGCCATCAGTAGAAAGGCACAAGCAAGCGCTGTCGGTCTATTCACTCTGATTCCTCACGCGAGCTGATAATGAAATGGTTATTCTAAGGTTGGGTCGGGCGGAAGGCAAAAGGACGTCAGAAGTATTTATTGTGTGATCTTCGTGATTCTTAGTGTCTTGGAGTCTTTGTGGCAGGTCGGGTTCGTCGCCACCAAGACACAAAGGCACGAAGCGGCGCTAAGATACTGGACGGCGCCTTTGCGAGTCTTTGCGATGCAAATAACACGTTTCGCGCAAAGAGCGCCAAGACTCGCAAAGACGCTAAGTCGCAGCCTCATGGATTCGTGGCGCGGCGAGGTCGCTCGCGTTGCAAGACGGTGTCGCTCGCGCGAGGCCTTCCCGACATCCGCCATTCGATCCGCTTGATCGCAAGCGTCGCCGTGTCGGCTGTCGCGGCGCCCGACGTTTTCACAACCGGATCAAGCTCCTTGACCGTATCTTGATCGCCGATGCGTCCTAGTATCTCGATCACTTTTCGCCGGATCTGTGTGCTGCTTGAATGCAGGTAAGGATAGAGATCCGCCGGGCTTTTGGCCTCCATCAAGTAAGCGCGCGCCTGGTCCTCTTGATCGCTGTCGAGCTTGCGTACGATGTACTGAATGTTGGTCGCGCTGCCCATCTTATAAAGCGCCCAGAACTCGGCCAGCTTCACGTCGTTGTTTTTCTCGCTCGCCACAAGCCGCGAGATCTGATCCAGATAGCGCACGTCCGCGATTCGCGCCAGCCCCTCTATCGCGTACTGGCGACGGTCGGCATCGTCGCTGGTAATGTTCTCGACGAAGACTTGCTCGGCGCGCTCATCGCCGATCAGCGAAAGCGACCACAACGCAGCTTCGTCGCGCGGCGGCAGATATGTGAGCCGCCCTTTCATTTTGTCGGCGACAGTCTTGATTGTTCCTTTCTTTTCGGCGCGCAGCCCGTAAACCGACAGCAAGGGCATAACCGCCGGTTTGTATTTGAGCATACCGGCGGCGACCATCGCCTGCGTTCGGACCTGCTGATTCGAGTCGCGGAAGAAAGGTATCAAGTGAACGCCTGCCGATGGGTCGCCGATCTTGATGAAGGCCCGCAGCACCTCTATGCGAACGTCCTGATCGGCGGTCAGCGCATCGGCGAGATGCGGAATAGCGGCCGAGCCTCGGAGCACACCCAACGCTCGAATCGCCGAGATGCGCACAGCTCGCTCGCGGTCGCCCCGAGCCGATTCACCTATCGCTGCGACGATTGTAGGATCGACTACCACATAAGGCTCAACAATCTCGTGGTCCCTTGTGTCGAGAAAAGGGTTGAAAAAATTCCAACCCTCGCGGCGGTTAAGCATGAAATCAATATCGTGCTCGGTGTACAGCGCGACGAGCGACTTAATCGCGATGCGTCGCACCTCAGTATTCTCGTCCTTGAGCGCGTCCAGCATCTCGGGCAGCGCCGAGAAATCTTTGATCATCCCCAGCGACTGAAGCGCCTCGATGCGCACGTTACGATCCTCATCCTTGCGAGCGGCCACTGCGAGCGCTTCGACCACGAGTTGATTGCGGACGCGGCGTTGGCCAAGTTTGTGAGCAGCATCGCATCGTGTGCCAGAGTTCGGGCTCTTTAGGTACGCAAGCAGAGTCTCGAGCGATTGAGTCTCGGCGCGCGCGATGGTAACCAAAGCTGAGAACGCTGCGAGCATCATCACCAGCCTGATGAGTTTCTTTGTTGAAGGCATGTAAAACTCCTCCGAGAGAGAAGACTGCAGGTCTGAAGTTATCAGGACCGTCGGGGCTTACAAGTGGGGAACCTGTCCTAACTCGCACACATTGTTGTACGCATTGGGAGTTTTAGTCAAGCGGAAATGTTTCGTTTGTTCCGTTCGCTGCCGCGGGCCTGATTAGCCTCAGACCACCGCTTGTAACCCAGCGGGCTTAACATTAAACTAGGCGAAATCCTGAAAGGTTCCCATGGCCGTAGGTCAAAACGTCTTGCGCAAGGAGGGCTTCGATAAACTCACCGGCGCAGCCCGCTATATTGATGATATCTCGCTGGACGAGATGCTTTTCGGCAAGACGATTCGTAGCACCATCCCGCGCGGGCGAATCAAATCGATCCGGTTCGATCCCGCTTATGATTGGTCCCAGATCATCGTTGTCGATCATCGCGACATCCCCGGAGAGAACTACGTCGCGTTGATTGAGAACGATCAGCCACTGCTCGCCCGCAGCGAAGTTCGTCATTGCTATGAGCCGATACTGTTGATCGCCGCCAATAGCAAACAACTTGTCGAAGAAGCTGCTCGACACATTTATATCGAATACGAGGAGTGGAACCCGGTGCTGACGATCGAAGAGTCGCAAGCGTGCGGTGAGATTCTTCACGGCCCAGACAACGTCTTCAAACGATTCTTGATTGGGCGCGGCGACATCGACGAAGGATTCGCGGCGGCAGATCGCATCATCGAAGGCGAGTACCGTGTCCCGCATCAGGAGCAGCTCTACATCGAGCCGCAAGGCGTGATCGCGATTCCGGGCGATACCGAAATGACGGTGATGGGTTCGATGCAGTGCCCGTATTACGTTCACAAGGCGTTGAAGCAACTGTTCAATCTAACCGACGAGCAAGCGGTCGTCATTCAGACAACAACCGGCGGTGGGTTTGGCGGCAAGGAAGAGTATCCGTCGATGATCGCGGCGCACGCCGCGTTACTTGCGCAGAAAGCGAAGCGCCCGGTCAAGATTGTTTACGAACGAGCCGAAGATATCGCCGCGACCACAAAGCGCCATCCTGGAATCATTCGTCATCGAACGGGCGTGACGCGCGATGGTCGATTGACGGCAAGCGAGATCGATATTGTGCTCGACGGCGGAGCTTACGTTACGCTGACGCCGGTGGTGCTTTCGCGCGGGGCGATTCATGCGTTGGGTCCCTATCGATGTGACAACGTAAGAATCACTGCGCGCGCTGTGGCGACGAACACTCCGCCCAACGGAGCGTTTCGAGGGTTCGGCGCGCCGCAGGTGGCTTTCGCCTACGAGATGCAGATGGAAAAGATCGCCGCACAGCTTGGGATTAATCCGCTCGAGCTGCGGCGAATCAATATGCTTCGAGAGGGCGACACTACCGCGACCGGGCAGCGGCTCGGGTGGAGCGTGGGATCGGAAGAGGTGTTCAACGCGGTAGTTGAGCGATCCGGGTACGAGAACAGGAAAAGACAGGATGAACAGGATTTGAAAAGCAACAAACGTCGAGGCGTGGGGCTAGCTTTTTTCTTCCATGGGGCCGGCTTCACCGGGAGCGGCGAAGCAAAGATGAAGGCTCAAGCGGGAGTGGAAATCACTGACGGCGGGCGAGCGAGAGTGCTCTCTGGCTCGACGGAAATTGGTCAAGGCACGCGCACGATCTTCTGCCAGATTGTCGCGGACGAGTTGGGGATAGACTTCGATCAAGTTGACCTCGAAGACCCTGACACATCGCGAGTGCCCGACAGCGGACCGACGGTCGCCTCGCGGACGTGCATGGTTGTTGGCCGAGTCGTTCAGCTTGCGACCCGCGACGTGAAAGAGAAACTCACGAGTTTCGTTGCCGAGCGTTTCGGCGCGCCAGAAGCGCGATTGATAGAAGGAAGATTTGTCGCGCATGGAAAGCTACTGGCTGGCTTCGAGGAGATGGCGCGTGAATACATCACGCAGCGAGGCGAGCTGCGCGCTTACGCTCGATACGCTTCCCCGCCGGGCATCGCATGGGATGACGAAACTTATTCGGGCGACGCTTATCCCGTTTTCTCGTGGGGCGCGGAAGTAGCGGAAGTCGAAGTCGACATGGATACGTACGAGGTGACCTGCACAAAGATTACGACGGCGCAGGACATCGGCCGCGCGATCCACCCGGCGCTCGCCGCGGGTCAGATCGAAGGCGGGACGCTTCAAGCGGTTGGCTACGGCTTGCTCGAAGAAGTGGTATGGGACCGAGGACGAATCGTCAACAATCGCCTGACAAACTACATCATTCCGACTTCAATGGATGCGCCTGAGATGGAAACGATCATCGTCGAGAAGGAGTATCCGCACGGGCCTTTCGGCGCAAAAGGAGTCGGCGAATTGCCGATGGACGGCGCAGCCCCGGCGATTGCTGCCGCGGTCTTCAATGCTACGGGTGCGTTCGTCAGCGAGATTCCGATAACGCCGGAACGACTACAGAAAGAACTGGAACCACAGATAAACACAGATGGACACAGATAAGTTAACAGAGACGATTATCGGGTGTGCGATGAAGGTCAGCAACACACTTGGCGTTGGCTTTCTGGAAAAAGTCTATGAGAACGCACTCGCGGTCGAGCTGCGGAAGGCGGGACTTGTTGCGGAGCAACAGAAGTCGATTCTCATTTCCTACGAGGGCGTGATCGTCGGCGACTATTGCGCCGACATTCTGGTCAACGGTGTGGTCATCCTTGAGTTGAAAGCAGCAAAGTTCATCGACGAAATCCACAAGGCTCAACTCCTGAACTATCTGAAGGCAACCGGCGTCCATGTCGGACTTATCCTAAATTTCGGAACATCAAAACTAGGGATTAAGAGAATGGTTCTCTAGACATCTGTGTTGATCTGTGTTCATCTGTGGTTCCTTTCCGCTCTATGAGGATTCAACTTCAAATTAACGGCGTGATTCTTGAACTTGACAGTCCGCCGATGAAGCGACTCCTCGACGTGCTGCGTGAAGACCTGCGGCTGACCGGTACCAAAGAGGGTTGCGGCGAGGGCGAATGCGGGGCGTGCTCGGTGATAGTCGACGGGGAAGTGATCAACTCCTGCCTTGTTCCTGTGTGCCAGGTAAACGGGTCGACGATTCTCACCGTCGAAGGACTCGCTCGCGACGGGCGACTCGATCCGCTTCAGCAAGCCTTTCTCGAATGCGGAGGCGCGCAGTGCGGGATTTGCACGCCGGGAATGTTGATCGCAGCACGCGCGCTGCTGGATGAGAATGCTCATCCGACACGCGACGAGATCAAGGAAGCAATCGCCGGAAATCTTTGCCGCTGCACCGGCTATGTGAAAATCATCGATGCTATCGAGCACGCTTCCGGGAGGACTGATCAGCGGCAAAGGACATAAGTCATGTTTCTGGACGATGAGCTGAATGCTCTGCGCGACCGGATGTCGCAGATGTCGGATAACCAGCTCTTGCGCATAGTCGAAGTCGAACACGACGACTACCGTGAAGAGGCGATTGACATTGCCCAGAGCGAACTTGCGAAGCGCAACATACCTTTTAAACTGCCCGCGCCGCAAGCATTCACAGGCGCAGAAGCGGAGTCTCGCTCACCCAGCACCGTGTGGTGTCTGAAGTGCGGGGGCCCAATGCGCTCCGGGCTGCTGTTCGCGGACAAGGAGCTGACGATCTTGTTCTCCGAAAGCAGCGAAGAACGGTTTCTTCGAGTCTTTGCGTGTGGCGGGTGTGGCGACGTGCGGTTAATGGTTGATCTCGAAACTGAAGTTGAGGGGTGATATTGGAGCGCGCCAAAGGATGACTCTTGAACCAACTGTTCAATCGCCGACGACGCTGGCAGAAGCCTACGCAGTTTTGTCCCAGCGTGACCGTCCCGTGAGAATCATCGCCGGCGGAACCGACTTGATGGTCTTGATGAACGCTCACATGCTCGACGCCGCAGAGTTCCTCGACATCTGGGGGATGGACGAGTTGAGGGGCGTAACCGACGAGGGCGATGCTGTGCGGATCGGAGCGCTGACGACTTACACCCAACTGATCAAGTCGGAGTTGATTCGTAGGCACGTGCCTTCGCTCGTCGCCGCATCGCGTAC
>DATFWM010000527.1:0-5152 GCA_035259295.1 Blastocatellia bacterium
CCCCGCAACATTTGCATTCGAGCGCTCGATGATCAGTCGCGCGGGCACGCGGAAGTTCGGGTCATTGCCGATGAAACCATCTACCAGCACCATCTCACACCGGAGAATGTACTCGTTCTGCAGTTTGGCAACACGCTGATATTCTTCGCGGGTGATCGTCTGAGAATCGTGTCGCTCCGGAGTGTCGGTCACTACGTATGTGGAGAGCTTAGACCGCGCGTCCACGCGAGTCTGAGTGTTGGTGTTGTTGTAGCGCGTGATCCGAGTATTCGGCATTTCTTCAGTAAGCCGCCGTAACTCTTCAGCCGAAGGATTCCAGGTGATTTCCTTGGGATCGACCGGCAGCATCGCTCTGGCTGATGGTTTACTCATGAGTCCTCCATTTACGAATTGGGCTATCGATAACTCGTATGATAACTACCCTATACAGCGGGAGCAAATGTCCAACGCGCTGTGCCGGGATTGTGTGGGATCAACCTAGAATTTCCTCTGCGGCCACGACGAACTTGGGGAGCGCCCCCAAGGTCAATGCGTCACCGCGCCTTGCCTCGCGGAAACTTTGATAGCGGCCATTAACGAGTTGTCCGTAGATTTCGATCAAGTCGCCGACAAGGTCGACAAGCCAAACTTCAGGAATTCCTGATCTAGCATAAAGCGGTACCTTCACTCTCCGGTCATATTCGATGGTCGCGTCCCCTACCTCGACAATTAGCAAAACTTCGGCAGGTGTCGGATGACCGGAGCGATAAAAGTCCGGTCGCCTCTTGAGGAGAGCGATATCGGGCTGCGGTTCTGAGAAGTCACTGAGTCGAACTGGATCTTGCACACTTACGATTGCGCGCCGCCTCACTACGCGCCCAAATAACTCATTCGTTCTCTTCACGCACGCCGCGTGGTCCTTGACTATGGGACTCATCTCGAAGACCTCCCCGTCTATAAGCTCCACCCGGTCATCTTCCGAGAGAATGCCCGCATCAATCATTCGGTAGTATTCATCAACGCTGAACCATCGCCGCTCGATTTGGGTTGACATATTGCCTCGTATAAATGGATCTCAATTATATCGTAACCGCTCGCGCTGAGCGCGGGCCGTCTCGACGAAAGTCGCTGCAGCCGGATCGGATGGTACCAACTCGTCCAAATCGGTCGCCCGGAACTTGAAACTCACGCGCCCCTCCTTGTCAATGTACAAACGCAGATCGCCCTCCTGGGTGTTACCCGGCGCTGCTGTTATCACCAGCGTGTTTGCCACTTGCCGCGTTTTGTAAAACCCCGCAGCGTCAGCGGCGATGACAACGTCAACCTCCAGGTTTTCGGCTGCAAGCTTAAGCGCGGGCTCCAGATCGCAGTGCGCGACAACGATCAACACGTCGCATTCCTTGCGCGCTCTCACGATGGCCGGCGTGGCAGCTTGAAACATATCACTGACCGTCGCGTCTCTCGCGCCGTCGCCGGGCGCACTAGTTTCGGCCAACCCAACAAACCCAATCTTGATCTTTTGCTTGCCGCCGTGGATTCGAGGACCGGCAACCTCTTTGATCGCGTACGCAGCAGGCCTTGCTTCATCCTGACTGAACACGGCGTTTGCCGAGATCAGTTTCTTGATCATCGGAAGCTTACTGACTCGCTCTTCGAAGCCTTCCTTCCTGAGGAGCTTTCGCGCATAGAACAAATCGTCGCGACTCAGGTTAATAACGTCGACCGGCCATCGGCTATAAGCCTTCGCGACCTGCTCATTCTGTAGTTGAACCAACGGATATTCGGCGTTCCCATAGAAGAAGAACCCGCCTTCGACCAGAATCGCCGGTGTCTCTTTGAACTTCTTCTTGAACGCCTCAACATAACCGACGCGACGCGCCAGTCCCCCGCGGGGGTAATTTCAGTCACACGTGTCGAGATTCCCGCGCATGTTCGCTCCGAACAAGATCGCGAGCGCCGCCCCGTCGTCCGCGCCAAGCCGTTCGTCCAAGCTCAATTTGTTGTGCTCTTGCGGCGTCGTTCGAGTCATCGCCTGAAGCGACAAACACGCAACAGCCAACAACGCCCAGAATGCTTTACCAAACAAGGCTATGCTCCTCCTGCCAATTGGAATCCCGATTATCTTGACAGAGTTTTGACGCTGTTGCCAACAAGCGTCGAGTCGCCCCGTTGTTGCAACTGGGGACCGAATGCGATACACTGCCGGAAAATCTTTGGGCAACAGTGGATCAATGAATAAGCTAGATCGTCAGGCGAATTCTGTCTTTGAAAGGAAGGGATGTTATGTGGATTCGAAAAGGGCTTAGGGATTTGAAAAAGGGTGTGGACTCGCCGATGCCCACTCAAGTCGTGTCTAACGAGGAGTTCACTCCGCGACCACAGACTCATCGGCAAAAACACGTCGAGCACCTGATCGGCGAGATGGGCGACGAACGCGCCAAGAAACTGGGCATGAGCAGGCGAGCTTTTATGGCGAGCTCGATGGGCCTGGCGACCTGCTTTCTCGCCTCAAACAAAGTCTACGGGAAGTATTGGGACGTCGACGAAGCTGAAACCTGGGAAGCTGCAGCCTACGATGAGAAGTGGCCCAAGGGTGAGTTTTTCATCATCGACGTTCAGGCACACTTCACCAACGGGTTCGCGATTCCCGGCTTCCGCGACGCTGAGTTCGTGAAGAACATGGGCTTCCAGCTCAAGACCGACCCTGAAGCGTACAGCTTTAAGAACTTTGTTAAAGAAATGTTTTTTGATAGCGAGACTTCGATGGTGGTGATTTCCGGAGTGCCCGGACGAGAAGTGTTGCGCGACAAAGACGGCAAGGTGGCAGAAGGCATGGCGCGAACGCCTGGAGTCTCGGGACGCGTTCTGCCGAGCTGGGTCATGGCCGAAGCTCGCAAGCAAATAAACGAGATCGCAGATTCGCAACGCGCTTTGAATCAAGGCAATCTCGCGCCTAATCACTACTGGGACAAAGTGGCCAACAAGATCGACAAGGCTGCGTGCCTTGAACAGATGGAGCGCGAGCTAAAAGTCTACGGGATCAATTCCTGGAAGTGGTATTGCCACACTGATCCCGGACAGTCGGGCAACGGTTTTCAGCTCGACGACGACAACGCGCAGTGGTTCATCGAGGAATCGCGCAAGCGTGGTCTAAAGCTGATCAGCGTGCACAAAGGCTATTCGTACCAGTCCCGCACGCTTGGTCATCTCGCGAATCCTAAAGATGTCGAGAAGGCTGCGCTGCGAAATCCCGATTTCAATTTCGTTGTCTATCACTCGGCGCTCAAGCATGGCCTGAATGAACCCGGCGGCACGGCGACCAAGGATACCTGGTTGGACAAGGAGCACAACAACTACGATCCGACGACCGGCGACTTCGAGTGGCACCGCGTGCTGATGGACATCAAGAAGCGCAATCCGCAGATGAAGAACGTCTACTGCGAGATCGGAAGCTTCTTCAACACTCTGGCGATCATGCACCCCGAATTGTGCATGCACGGGATGGGCAAGAACATCAAGTATTACGGATCAGACCACGTGATCTGGGGCACTGACTGTCTGTGGTGGGGTTCGCCGCAGTGGGGCATCGACGCCTTGAAGCGGTTCCAGATCAGCGACGAAATGTGCGAGAAGTTCGGCTACAAGAAGATCACCAAGGAAGACAAGGCGAAAATCTTCGGCTTGAACGCGGCGCGATTGTATAACGTTAATGTCAAAGCGAAACGCAACGCGCTGCCGGCTGACGCGCTGTCGCGGCTGAAGATGGCATACGTCGATGAGGGCGGCCAACGCAGCAACGCAGCTTACGGTTGGGTCCGCGCGGACGACTAGCCGGACATTTAAGTCGCCTGGTCGATTCATCATCAGTAGCGTTGCCCTTGAAATGCTCGGAACTCCAATTCTGGGAACAGGAAAGCAGAACTACGAGGATGTGGGAAGGGTAGGAGAGCAAGGACGCAGAGAATAACTAACCTGCATTCGGGCAAGGAGGGCAAACAGATGACCAGTGGAAAGGTTCTCAAAGGGGTAGTTCTGCTCAGCTTTATGCTGGTGTGCTGGGCGAGGGCGGAAGCGCAGCTAGGCACTGCCAGCGTCACCGGGACCGTGTCGGATCAAAACGGCGCAGCTGTCGCCCAAGCACGCGTGACTCTAAAGAATAAGGCTACTGGCCAATCTCGCGAAGCCAGGACAGGCGATGATGGCATCTACACGATTCAAAACCTCTCTCCTGCAGTTTACGAAGTGAGAGTCGAGGCGCAGGGATTCGCCGCGGGCCTGGTTGACAACGTTGATGTTCGAGTAGGGGAAGTTCCAACCGTCAACGTTTCGCTGAAACCTGCTGGTGCGACCGAAACCGTGCAGATCACCGCAAGCGAGGCTGTCCGCGTTGACACAACCACGTCACAAGTTGCAGGCGCGATCTCGGATCAGACGCTTGCAAGCTTGCCGCTCAACGGGCGCAACTTTCTCGATCTTGCGTTTCTGATTCCCGGCAATGCGCCGGCGCCGAACTATGATCCGACCAAGACCACCACAATCGAAGTGTCATCAGCCGGGCAACTCGGCCGAGGCGGCAACATCGCGGTTGACGGCGCGGATAACAATGATGATGTCGTCGGCGGCACGCTTCAAAACTTCCCACAGGATGGCATAAAAGAGTTTCAGATCATCACCAACCGCTTCTCAGCCGAGATTGGCCGTTCCGCTTCGTCGGCAATCAACATCGTGACCAAGACCGGCGGCAACGATATTCACGGCTCGGGCGCGTTCTTCTTTCGCAACGACACCCTGTCGGCCCGTCTGGCAACGAGCCCCACCAAGACTCCGTTCGACCGCGAGCAGTATGCGGCATCAATCGGCGGACCGATCAAGCGCGACCGCGCGTGGTGGTTCGCTGCTTTTGAATTCCGCAATCAGGATGGAGTCGTGCTGGTAGGTGTGCGAGACCTCAACGCGCGGCAAGTGGTAAATTCTTTTGCTCCTGCTCCGCTCAATGATCTTCTGGGCACAACCCGGGTTGACTGGCAGGTGAGCAACAAAAATCGGATGGGCGTTCGCTACAGCTATCAAGACGAGGACGACATTGATCGGGGCAGCCTGCGCCGGCCGATAGGCACTGCCGACAACAGGCAGCACTCGTTCAACACCTATCACTCGATTGTGTACAACTGGA
>DATFWM010000528.1:0-2698 GCA_035259295.1 Blastocatellia bacterium
TCGGGGATCGATTACGTCGGCCCGGAAGACGCGGACGGCAAGCGAATCTACGAGAAGCTGGGAACTAACAACCTCGACCAGACGATCGGAGACATGGTGAAGAAGATCGGGCAAGCGCCTTTGGTTCACCAACCGGGCACGATGTGGGAATACGGTCTGTCGATGGACGTTCTTGCTCGATTGGTCGAAGTAGTCTCGGGCCAGCCTTATGACAAGTTTCTCGAGCAGCGAATCTTCAAGCCGCTTGGAATGAATGACACAGGCTATTGGGTTCCGCCGGAGAAGCAGAACCGCTTCGCGAAACTCTACGCGCCGGGTGAAGGTTGGACGATCAAAGTCAACACGACTCCCGCTCAAACTTCTTATCTGAAACCGGCAATAAATTTCGGCGGCGGCTCGCAATCGGTATCTACCGCAGGTGACTATCTCCGCTTCTGCCAAATGCTGCTCAACGCAGGCGAATTGGATGGCGTCCGCATCTTGAGTCGCAAGACGGTCGAGTTGATGACGTCGGATCATCTGGGCGATATGCCGCGGGCCGCGCTTCTGGCGCCGGGCTATGGATTCGGTTTCACGATGGCAGTCAGTCGTGGGCCCGGAAAGACGGGCGTGATCGGTTCGGAGCGCGAGTACAATTGGGGAGGAGCGGCCGGCACGCGCTTCTGGATCGACCCGAAGGAGCAGATGATCGGGATCTTCATGATTCAGATTCTCCCTCACACGAATCTGACTTATGGGAGCCAGTTCAAGCAGCTCGCCTACCAGGCTATTTCGGATTAATTCAGCGGTTTGATTGACAGTCGCTCACGCGGCACTACAGTCATTGGAAACCGACTTGAGCCGACGCCTTCAGGAGGAAAAGAGATGAAACGCAGCTTCGGATGGAGCCCATCGCCGAGCTGATCACGGCGGCTGCACTAGTGTTTCAGTGGTAGACAAGCGCCGGCGACAAATCGGCAGCCTCAGTTACAATCGCCAAGGACGTGGCCAAGAACATTCCCCAACTTGTCTAGTGCGCGAGTTAACAAGAGATCAACCCGAGGCTGCCTTGTTTTGCACGCGAGACCAGATATACTCGTGCGCGAAGCTCTTCAACACCGGGTTGGTGAGGCCTATCTTGACCGCTTCCTCAAGCGCCTTCTCTTCTGACCATCCTTGCTCGACGACCCGATAGATCATCCAGAACGCGCCGACTCGATTCGCACTCCCGCAATGGATCAACATCGGCTGGTTGCTTTTGTCTTTCACCGCGTTGATGAACTCGGTGACCTGCTCGGGTTTCGGCGCTGTCGTGACGACCGGAATGTTGATGAACCTCAATCCTGCTTTCTCAACCATTTCCTTTTCGTGCGCGAGACCAAAACCCTCCGAACTCGTGCGCAGGCTCAACACCGCGCGGTAACCGTTCTCCGCAAGCTTCGCATAAGCCGAATCGTTGGGCTGTCCAGCAGTAGCGAAGCGCTCGTCGATGCATACAATGTGCGGAGCGTCATCCTTCAATGTTTGCTGAATCCTGTCTAACTTTTCTCGCTCCTGACCAATGCTTGCAGCGGCGAGCGAGCCAATAATCATCAGGATCAGAACGAGCTTGTTCATCTCCCACCTCCTCGTTCGCGAACAACTGATATAATCGCAAGCGCCGGGATGTTTCATCAATGCCGTTGCATAAGAGCGAGTCCGAGAGGAGACGCGACATGACGGAAAGCCAATCAATCAATGTTGAAGATTTATTCTCGATCAAAGGCAAGGTCGCTTTGGTGACTGGTGGCTCTCGCGGCATTGGGCTGATGATTGCGCGAGGGTTTGTTGAAGCGGGCGCGAAGGTTTACATTTCGTCGCGAAAGAAAGAAGTGTGTGACCGCGTCGCAAACGAGCTTGCGGAGATCGGCGCGTGCGTTTCGATTCCGGCTGACGTGTCGACAGCCGAGGGCTGTGCGCGTCTTGCCGGAGACTTGTCGGAAAGAGAACAAGCGCTTCACGTTCTCGTGAACAACGCGGGGGCGGCGTGGGGCGCGCCGCTTGCTGAGTATCCCGAATCGGGCTTCGACAAAGTGATGGACACCAATGTTAAAGCGTTGTTCTTCCTGACTCGCGACCTTGTGCCCTTGCTCGAAAAGGCAGCGCGGCCGGACGATCCGGCGCGAGTGATCAACGTTGGCTCGATCGATGGGCTCAAGGTCCCGAGCGTCGAGAACTACGCGTACGCTCCGAGCAAGGCCGCGGTCCACCATCTCACGCGAGTCCTTGCTGTGAAGCTCGGTCCGCGAGGAATCACCGTCAATGCAATCGCGCCCGGCCCATTCGAAAGTCAAATGACACAGTGGCTCCTGGAGAATTTTCGTGAGCGAATTGAAGCTAACTGCCCGCTACGTCGCATCGGATCTCCCCCGGACATGGCGGGAGCAGCCATCTATCTTTCATCGCGAGCGGGCGCTTATGTGAATGGAGTCGTCATCCCGGTAGACGGTGGAATCTGCATAACCTGAGGAGTTGCTCAGATAAGAGTTGCTCGCATCCGCAGTAATATCTCTTCACTGAAGGTTGCTCTCCGTGAGCACGCCCCCGGCGCGGTGCCTTCGGAGTGAAGGGATTTATTCGGTAACCTGTTCCAACATTGTTATGTCAACTGTGTCAACTCGTGATCATCGTACCCGCGCCTTCGTCGGTGAAGACCTCGTGCAGCAGGGCGTTGCGTCGC
>DATFWM010000529.1:0-4869 GCA_035259295.1 Blastocatellia bacterium
CGCTGAATACTCGATGGCGGTCTACAGCAACCGAGGAGACCAGGCCTATCGGGCGATCGCGTTTGGCGAGTCGGCAGCGAAGGCAATTCCTCAGGACTATCAGCTTCCGCTTATGCCACGCGACTTGGTCGAGCTGATCTATCCTGCGCCTTATCGCGACGCGTTCGATCTATATTCGCCGAGGTTGGGAGTAGATCCGAGGCTGGTGCTTTCGCTCGCTCGCCAAGAGAGCCGTTTCAACCCGTCGGTGAAAAGCTCGGCTTCGGCCCGAGGCCTGTTGCAATTCATAACAGAGACCGCAAAGAAGCTTGCCGACGAAGAGGGCTTGAAGCATTTCGAGCTTGACGATGTGTACACTCCTGAGGTCGCGATTCGATTAGCGGTGCGGTACGTGGCTGACTTGCAGAAGCTTTTTCCGAACAATCCTCCCGCGGTTTTGGCCGCCTACAATACTGCCGAGCAAAACGTCGAGCGATGGATCGCGCGCGCGCGTTCGAGCGACCCGGACCGGTTGCTGACCGAGATAGCGATACCCGAGACGAAGGATTACGTCGCGAAGGTGATGAGTAGTTACCGTGCTTACGTGCGGCTCTACACTGAGGACCTCAAGCCTCGCGCTCGATGAGACGGGCTACTAACCTTTCCCTCCTGCGATGTCTCTACATTTATGAGGGCTGCAGACCTGGAGCGCGGATGGCGAAGTTAGGCGCAGAGCCGCCAGACGAAATGCTCGCTGTAGCGGCGATACTCGGCGACCTGGAAGCGTTTGACGAGCTTGCGTTGCGCTACCGCGCAGCGGTGGTGCGCGCGGCCCAGGCGATTGTGGGACGGGAAGATGCTGAGGACGTCGCTCAAGACGCGCTGCTGCTGGCGTTCAAGGCGCTGCCTTCGATAGAAGATCCGGCGAAATTCGCGGCGTGGCTCTCGGCCATCACACGGCATCGGGCGTTTCGCTTCGGCAAGCGTGAGCGTTCGCGCCAACTTGGCCGCGTCGACCTGGATGAGTTTCTGATCGAACAGGTCGAAGCGCTGGCTCATCCGCTGGTCAGCGAAGGCGAGGATGACGACCAACTGAGAGCGGCGCTCGAAGACGTCCCGGCGGATTATGCGCTGGTGCTGCGGTTGCGATTCTTCGATGAGATGCCGCTCAAGCGAATCGCCGCGTTTTTGGGCGCTCCGCTCTCGACGGTTAAATGGCGGATTCATCGCGGCAAGCAATTGCTGCGGGAACAACTTGAACTCTTAAGACAACGAGGTGAGAAATGGAAAGAGATAGAGAAATCATAAAGCTAGTGAACGTGCTGCGGCGCATCGCGCGAGCTGCCACCCACGCCGCGTGGAGTCGCGACCCGGAAGCCGCGCGCTTCTGTGTATCGCAATACAACAAAATCGTCGCGCGCATAACCGAGCTGGAGCCCGCGGTAGCGACGCTGTTCACCGCGCTTCCCGAGAACGCATCCCCGCAGGTGACCCAAATCGCCACTCACGAGCTCGCTGCCTACTTCGAAGACGAAGCTCCAGGAGCTGGAATCGGCATCGGAGTCGGTGTCAGGATGCGCGGGTGCGGTGAGCGTCGCGCGTGGGCAGGCCGGGTCAGAGTCGGCTGCTGCTGAGGAGGCTGAGTTATGGAAAGAGAAAAAGAGATAGCCAAGCTCGTGAACGTGCTGCGCCGGACCTCGCGAATGGCGCTGCAGGCTGAATGGACTGGCGGCAGTCAGGATGTGGCCGCATTCTGTATCGACCAATACAACCGCGTTCTGTCGCGATTGAAAGAGATCGATCCGGATGTCGGGTCCGTATTCGATCCTCTTGCGGCGAACAGCTCGCTGACTGTGGCAGCGATGGCCTGCCGGCAGCTTGCAGCTTATTACGAAGACGAGGTCGGGCGCTCCGGCGGCTGGGGAGATTGGAAAGGCGTGTGGGGAGACCCGCGCTACGGCTTCTGGGTCGATAAGCGCGCGTTCAAAGACTTCTGGAACAAGTCGGCTCGCGAGATCGAAGACTTCGGGGAGTTCATTCGCGAGAACATCGACGAGTGGTTGAGTCAACGCAAGGCTCGCGAGAAACAACAAGAGCCTGGCGAGCGGAAGACTGCGCCGATACACCCGGATGAAACAAAGCCGCAGTAGCGCTCGCGTTCTAACCCCCAATATCCCTGCGTAATTTGAAAGACAGCCTCTTCATAATCAATCCCGCTTCTGCTCGGGGTGGCACGCCGAGGAAGTGGGCTGACCAGCGGATACGATTAGCCGCGCTCGGCATAGACTTCGACGAGCATGTCACAACGCGAGAGGGCGAGGCTACTGGGGTCACGCGGGAGGCATTGAAAGCCGGGGCTACGCGTGTGATCGCGGTGGGCGGCGACGGGACTCTTGGCGAAGTGGTGAACGGCTACTTCGATGCTCGCGGCACCGCCATCAACCCCGCCGCATCGATAGGCCTGCTTCCGAGTGGGACTGGTTCGGACTTTCACCGTTCGCTTGGTCGCCCGGATTGGATTCGAGCTCTGACGAGCAATGAAACCAGATCGATCGACGCCGCACGCGCGGAGTTCACAGAGCGAGACGGCAATCGCAACTCTCGCGTGTTCATCAACGTCGCCTCATTCGGACTGGGTGGCGAAGTGTCGGAGTTGGTCAATCGATGGCGGAAGACTTTGCCCGGATGGATCAGCGGAAGCGCGAGGTTCGCCGCGGCAGCAATCGCCGCGCTTCACCGCTACCGGAATGTGCCGGTTTCAATTCGCGTGGATGAACGCGAGATTCACATGAGCAGCAACCTGATGATCGTCGCCAACGGCAAGTTTGCCGGCGGCGGCATGATGCTCGCACCACATGCCGAGGTGGATGATGGGTTACTCGATGTGATCTTGACCGACAGTGCATCACGGCTCGATGTCATAAAACAACTGCCACGCATTCGCCGAGGTGGGTACTTGACAAGTCCGAGGGTAACAGAGTTGCACGCCCGCAAGGTATCGATCGACAGCAAGACGCCGCTACCCATCGATCTGGACGGAGAGATGGTCGGCTACACCCCCTCGAGCGTCGAGGTCCTTCCGGCGGGGATCCGTTTCCTATCAGCTGATGAACGCAGATAGTCGCAGACGAGCGTGCTTTAGACAGAAGCCGGACGTTGCTTGCGCGCGACGATTCGAATGCGTCTGTAGTCGGCGAACCAATTCCCGTCGACGAACAACTGGGGGTTAAGCTGGCGTTCGACTTCGGCAATCACCTCTTCACGTTTATTGTCGGGAAGCGAATCGAGGATGTTGTCTGCGAAAGTCGCCAGCCAGTTTCTCATCCCTCGTTCGCGGTCCTCGAGTTTCGTTGGTCGCTCAAAGTGTGTTGCGAAGATTACCAAAAATCCCTGAGCCTCTAGAAGCTTTGCGTACTCGCCGATGGTTGGATAATAGCGAGCGAACGGCTCGAAACTAACCGTCTGGCCCGTTGCGTTGACGGCGTTCGTTAGCGCGGTGCGAATCGCGCGGATGTTTCCTTTGCCGCCAAACTCGGCCACGAAACGCCCCCCTGGCTTCAGCGCATTCCAGATGCATCGCGTTACAGCCGGCTGATCTTTCATCCAGTGAATCGCGGCGTTCGAGAACACCGCGTCGAACGGCTGATCGAAATGGAAATCGACGCCGTCGGCAATTTCAAATCGAATCCTCGGATAAAGCCTTCTAGCCTCTTCGATCATCGACTGCGATATGTCCATGCCGACGACTTCGGCGCCGACCTCCGCTATTTGATTTGTCAGGTGACCCGTTCCACACCCGAGATCGAGAATGCGCTCGCCAGGCTGCGGGGCAAGCAACTCAACAACGCCCCGTCCGTGCTTCCAGACGAACGCGCTCTTGTCGTCATAGAACGAGGCATTCCAGGTTTTGTCAGGGGTGCCTTGCCGTGAGCTCATCGACTCGTTAGATCCATGTGAGGGCGGCCCTCTGTGGCCCCCTCTGATTGGAGCGACAGTACACTGCCGAGAAGGGGCGGCCACGGAGGGCCGCCCCTACACGGGCCTGCGCTCGATGAAGTTGATGATGTGACGAGCGATCTCTTCGCCCTTCTCTTCCTGAAGAAAGTGTCCCGCGCCCTCAATGACAATCTCAGGCTCATCCTTCGCAGAAGGAATCAGCTTGCGAAAGAACCGGTCGCCGCCGCGCGTGACCGGGTCACCGTCCGAGAACATCACGAGCGCGGGCTTCGTCCAGTGCGACAGCGCTTCGCGAGTCTCTCGCACCTCACTCGCGCCTGGCTGGTTGGGTTCGATGGGGACCAGTCGCGGAAACATTTGTGCACCGGCCTTGTAAGAGGCGTCGGGGAACGGCGCGTCATAAGCCGCAACGATTTCGTCGGTGATCGATTCCCGATGGACCGCGCTGCGCCGAACGATCATTCCACATGGCAAGTCGGGAGTGCTGGTCGCGTAAGCTCTCCATTTCATGAAGCCTTCAGTTGGCGGCGCATCGCCGGTCGGCAAACCGGTGTTCATAATCACCAGTCTTGAGAATCGATCCGGCATCTCCGCGACGACCCGAAGCCCGAGTATCCCGCCCCAGTCCTGAACCACGGCAGTGATGCCCTGCAGGTCAAGGTTCTCGATAAAGCCGGCAATCGTAGATCGGTGCATATCGAAAGTGTAATCGGCTTGATCGGCAAACTTGTCAGAGCGCCCAAATCCAATGAAGTCCATCGCTACGACTCGATGGTGACTCGACAGTATTGGAATCATCTTGCGATAGAGATAAGACCAGGTCGGCTCACCGTGCAGGCAAAGTATCGTTTCGCCCTCGCCTTCGTGGACGTAATGAACGCGAGCCCCGTTCAACTCGACATAGTGCGGCTCGAATGGGAAGTCGGACAGGTT
>DATFWM010000530.1:0-2231 GCA_035259295.1 Blastocatellia bacterium
TCGTGCCTCGGCCTTAACTTCAATATCAAGCTTCCGCGAATCCGACATCCGCCAATTGGCTAGCTCATCACCATCTCGCCTACAAGACTGTTTGGGAAGCTCTTAGTTACAAGCACCCGCGCGTAGCTTCCGGTTGCGGGAAGTATGGGCGAATTCGTCGTGAAATTCACGGTTTTATTTTGTGTACTTCGGCCAATGATCTGGGCGCGAGCCTCATTTCGGCCTTCAACCATTACTTCCAGAACTTCCCCGATATGCTTCTCGTAGTTAACCCGTTGAATCTCTCTTTGTCGCTCTTGGAGGATGCTCAGGCGCTTCGATTTCTCCTCGTCGGCGATGCCATCTGACATACGAATCGCGGGTGTGTTCGGACGTGGTGAGTACTTGAACGAGAAAACTCCATCGTAGCCGACCTCGTGCAGCAGCGAGATCGTCTCTTCAAACTCCTGCTCGGTTTCCCCGGGAAATCCGACGATGATGTCGGTCGTTAAGCTGATCGGCCTCTTCGACGCCTTCATCCACGAGATGCGTTCCAGGTAATCCTCGCGGCTGTATTCCCGAAGCATCGCCTTCAAGACCCGGCTTGAGCCGCTTTGTACCGGCAGATGCACGTGATCGCACAAAGCTGGCGTTGCCTCGATCGCCTCAACGATGTCTTTCATAAAGTCCCGAGGATGTGATGTGGTGAATCGCACTCGGCGGATTCCCGGCACGTCGCCAATGGCGACGAGCAACTCCGCAAATGTCTTCTTACCAGTTGGATCGTGGTAAGAATTCACGTTTTGACCGAGGAGCTGGATTTCGCTGTATCCGCTCTCCGCAAGGCGGCGCGCTTCCTCAAGAACCGACTCCGAAGTGCGACTGCGCTCTTTGCCGCGCGTGTAAGGAACCACGCAATACGCGCAGAACTTGTCACAGCCCTCGATGATCGTGATGTAGCCGCGATAGGGATTCGTGCGAACCGTGAATGGAGTATCGAAGGTCTGATCCGTCTGACGATCGTCGAGTCCGGTTACGCGACGCTCCCCTGCCTCGATCTGCACCAGCATCTGCGACAGATTGCGGTACGAGGCTGAGCCCGCCACAAGCGAGACATGCGGCGCGCGTTCGAAGATCTTTTCGCCTTCCTGCTGTGCGACACAGCCAAGCACACCGAACTTTTTGCCCTGCGCCTGGAGCTTTTTGAAGTCATTAAGACGATGGAAGACCTTCTGCTCGGCTTTATCTCGAATAGAACAGGTGTTGTAAAGAACTAGGTCTGCCGACTCGACTGTGTCCACCTGAGCGTAGCCCTGCTGCACCAGTGTGCCGATGACTTTTTCGGAGTCATGGACATTCATCTGGCAGCCAAAGGTTTCCAGGTAAAACGTTTTCTGCGCTGTGGACATCACGCCTAGTATAGCGTTTCATCGCATAAAAACGCGCGGGTGAAACCACGAAGGACGCGAAGGTCACGAAGGAAAAAACAAGCTGAAGGAACCTGAAATTCAAAGGACCTGCGGCCGCCCTCGGCCGGGTTTTTGATGGCGATCGCCGATGTCCTTCGTGAGCATTCTCATCCCATTAACGAAAATCCGCGCGCGGGCGCGCGTCGGTCCCTTTCTCCTGCTCTACTGCGGACTCCACTCGGGAACGTGTCCTGGAGTCCATGGCGCTCCGGCCTTCTCCATGTCATCCTCAAGCTTCTTCAGATCGACATCCACTAACTGCCGCAGCTTGGATAGCTGCTCACCAAATTGCTGAGAGGCGACGTTGTACGAATCGATGTGCGTCTGCGTTGGCTTGCTGGTCGAGAATCGCTCTTCTTCTTCGATCTGGTTGATGCGGTCGTTGATTGCAGACGGCGTGTTCTCCTGGCGGCGGCGAAGCACGTTGTCTCCCCTCAGAGCCCGCATGATGTCGCGCAAGCGGTTCTGGATGTCGTCGGCACGATTCACTAGCGCGGACATGTCGCCCGGCGTATCGCGCAGGGATTGCCTAATCGCCGTGAGGCGCTTGTCGACATCGCCGCCAGTCTGGACAGAACCGGTCAGAGCGCGGTCGAGACGTGCGACCTTTTGCTGGAACTGCTGCAGCGTGGAACGGTCCGCCTCGTTCATCTGCTCGGCGGCGAGCGCGTTCACTTTGAACTGCACTGGGCCAGCGAGACGCTGTGTCTTGCCATCGACGCGCGACTCGAGCGAGACCGAGTACTGCCCCGGCATCACCAGCCGACCAGTCGGTGGCTGGAA
>DATFWM010000531.1:0-2799 GCA_035259295.1 Blastocatellia bacterium
AGGATCGAAGATAGAAATCCTCCGAGCCTTGAGCTTCTATTCTCGATCCTCGACAACTCATTCGTACCTCAACGCAATCATCGGATCGACTTTGGTTGCGCGGCGTGCTGGCACGAAACAGGCTCCCAGAGCCACACCTGCAAGCACGACCGAAATCGCCGCGAACGTAGCAGGATCGGTCGCGCTGATGCCGAACAACAACCCGGCCATGGCCCGCGTCGCCAGCCACGCACCGCCAAGTCCGATGGCAAGCCCAACCGAGGCCAGCTTCATTCCCTGACCGACGACCATCCCGAGCACGTCGCCCTGCCCCGCGCCGAGCGCCATGCGAATGCCAATCTCGTGCGTGCGCTGCGTAACCGAATACGCCATCACGCCGTAGATGCCGACCGCCGCGAGTATCAGCGCTACAGCCGCGAACGCGCCGAGCAGCATCAGGTTCAAACGGTCAGGCGCGATTGAGTCTGCGCGAATCTGTTCCATCGTGTTGAGGTTGTAAATTGGCTGGTTGGGATCGACGGCAAGCACCTCTCGCCTCACAGCCGAAAAGAGACTCGTCGGGTCGGTCGAAGTTCTGGCGACGACCGTCATTGCGCTCTGAACGACTTGGCGGAAAGGACGGTAAGATTGAACACGATTCGACTCTTGATTAAGACCTTCCATCCTGACGCGACGCACGACCCCGATCACCTCGAACAGAGGATTGCGCGGGTCGTTGCCGCCCGGTTTTATGCGCTTGCCGATCGCTTCTTCGTCGGGCCAATAGCGGCGCGCGAACTCTTCATCGATGAGCGTGACCCCCGGTGAATCCTTCTTGTCTTGCTCGGAGAAGTTCCGGCCTTTCAACAGCGTGATCCCCATCGTCTGAAAGTAATCGGGACTTGTGACTGCGAATTCGGTAAGCGGAAGTTTTCCAGGCTCGGGCGGAGGCTGGCCGTCAACGACGAAAGAGGTCTGCCAACCGTTGTTGCCCAGTGGCAAGCCGGTCGCCAATCCGACTGATTCGACCCCGGGCAACGCCCTGAGTCTGTCGACCACTTGGTCGTAGAAGTTGATCCTCTGCTGATCCTCCGGGTATTTCTTCTGGGGCAATGAAATGTTGAACGTCAGCAAATGATCATAATTGAAGCCCGGATTCACCTGGAGCAGGCGATAAAAACTACGGATCATCAAACCCGCGCCTATCAGCAGCACCATCGTTAGCGCGACTTCCGAAACCACCAGCCCGCTGCGGAACAGGTGCCGGCTGCCGGTAGAGCCGCGCCCTGCCTCCTTGAGCGTCTCGTTCAAGTCTGGCTTGCTTGATTGAAGCGCCGGCACAAGGCCGAAGATTATTCCGGTCAGCACCGAAACGCCGATTGTAAACGCGACCACGCGTCCGTCGAGATTGATCTCGCGCGAACGAGGGATGCTGTTCGGGCTGATGGCGATTATGAGCTTGACGCCCCAGCGTGCCAGCAACAATCCAAGCGCGCCGCCTACGAATGAGAGCAGCACGCTCTCAGTGAGAAGTTGCCGAACTATCCGCCAGCGGCTCGCGCCAAGCGCGGTGCGAATAGCCATTTCCTTCTGGCGAGTTGCCGATCGGGCAAGCAAAAGATTCGCGACATTCGCGCAAGCGATCAGCAACACAGACCCAACCGCGCCCAGCAACACCAGCAACGCGGGCCTGATCGTGCGCACCGCGTTCTCAAGCGCCGGCGTGACCGATACGCGACCGCCGGTGTTCGAATCGGGATACTGCTTCTCGAGATTCGCCGCGATGATGTCCATGTCCTCGCGAACCTGCGCGAGTGTGACGCTAGGTTTGAGCCGCGCGATGCCGGCCAGCCCCGGGTGATTGCCTCGCTGTTGCCAATCGGGATTTGCCGCGGCTTGACCGGCCGGAGTCCACAAGTCGATCCCGCGACCGGGAAATTGAAAATCCGCAGGCATGATGCCGATAACCGTGAAGCTTACGTCGTTGAGCGTGAGTGTTTGATCCAGAATTCCGAGGTCGCCGCCGAAGCGTCGCTGCCACAAACCGTGACTCAACACTGCGACAGGCGAGGCGCCGGGTTTGTCTTCGTCGTTGTTGAAGACGCGACCCGCAGACGACGCTACTCTCAGCGCGGCGAACACATCGGCGGACACTTGCGCGCCGACAAGTCGCTCCGGCTCGCCGACACCAGTGAGGTTGTAGCTCTGGCGACCTCGAAAGACGCCGATGTTCTCGAACGTGGTGTTCTGCTCGCGCCAATCGATGAAGTTCGGATAAGCCACTGACATTCCTTCGAGCTGCGGGCTGCGCTCACGCAAGATGACCAGGCGGTCCGATTCGGGATAAGGCAGGGGGCGAAGGAGAACCGCGTTGACGACACTGAAGATCGCCGAGTCGGCGCCGATGCCGAGCGTCAGTGCAATGACGGCAACGATTGTGAAGCCTGGATTCTTGAGGAGCACCCGAATGCCGTAGGTCAAGTCTTGAAGCAAAGTCGCCAAGTTCGCTCTCCCGGAAGATCGGATTCGGCTTTTCTCGTTAGTGATAACTGAGACGCTAAGGTTTCAGACTCAATTGACCTTAACGCGATCGGGAGACCTATTCGTACCGCAAGGCGACCATTGGGTCGACTGTGGTCGCCCTTCGCGCGGGTACGAAACAGGCTCCCACGGTTACTCCTGCTAACAACAGGGAAACGGTTATGAAGGTTGGGGCGTCCGTGGCGCTGATGCCGTACAGCACTGCCTCCATCAGTCGAGTCAGCACAAAAGCCGCCGCCAATCCGACGCCAAGCCCGATGCCAGCGAGCTTCAAGCCAT
>DATFWM010000532.1:0-7879 GCA_035259295.1 Blastocatellia bacterium
ACGGCACGTATCTGGGCGCTTTCAATTTCGGGTGGGATACCACGCCGGGGATTTATCAGCCCAACGGTACCTTTTCGGTCGTAACCAAGAACAATCATTACAGCGGGCTCGGGTCGTACTGTAACGACCCGACGATTTGCCCCGAGGATCGCACGTCGACCAACCCTGCAAGTCCCGAGGAGTTCTTCATCAGCCAGCTCAGCCCGACTCTGACCATTGAGTGGAGTTTCAAGAGCACGAACACGCAGAGCTGCATGACCAATGCTGATGGCACCGTAACCTGCTTTTCGGATCACCCGAACGGGTTCGAGTGGTGCGTCAACGCTCCGGCGATTGACGCGAACGGCGTCGTCTATGCCAACAGCGAGGACGGCAACCTGTACGCGATCAACCAGGGCGGAAGTTTGAAGCAGAGAATCTTCCAGCAACTAGCTCTGGGCGCGGCCTACACACCGGCGTCGCTTGGAGCCGACGGGAAGATTTACTCCCAGAACGCCGGGCACCTCTTTGTGGTCGGAAAGTAATAGTCAGGCGCCAGTGTCCGGGAGGTCGGGCGTAGGCTAATGGTTAAGAATGGTTACGACATCGTAGGCATTCCATAGTGTTTCACGCGGCAACCGTGTGTTCTCGATTCTGCTTCAAGGAAACCGCCTACGATGCCGTGATCATTGTAGGTGTTTTTAAGCTCCGAAGTCGTGGGCAAGTTGCACTATCATCGCGGAGTTTGCTGGAGTGAGACAGTAAGCTGCCGAGCTGACTGAAAATTTGCGTGACCCGACACCCCTTTATGTACTAACTAAGGGGAACCGGACGAATACAAGACGTGGGAGGGCACGCACACACGCTCGTAACAGGGGATACTGGCGACAGGCTTAAGGGGAGATGGCAATTTGTTCGCGCTGAACCAGGGCGGAACCCCTAAAGCAGAAGATCTTCGGCAACTGGCTACGACGAACACGGTTTCGTCTTCGGTAACTAGTCACATAATCGCAGGTAACCTCCGGCCGGCCACGGGCCGACCGGAGCCCTTCGGTCGTCATTCGTTCTCTGTCCAATGCTGGATTGGAAGAGATAATACAGGATAACGTTTGCGAAGCTGCTCGACACGCGCGGCGTAATCGTGTTTAGGAAAGCAACCCGCGCGCATTTGCTCTTTGAGCGCGCGAATCTCGTGACGATACAAGTCGTTGACATAACCGTGAATCAATTCAGGAGGCGTGTCGTCGTTTGGAATGACGCCGTGCCGAGAC
Source organism: Blastocatellia bacterium (assembly GCA_035259295.1). Taxonomy (GTDB): domain Bacteria; phylum Acidobacteriota; class Blastocatellia; order UBA7656; family UBA7656; genus Onstottus_A. The sequence goes on from DATFWM010000532.1 coordinate 1,251, forward strand.
AGCTCACTCAACACGGTCTGTCGGTACTTGAATGCCATTCTAGCCGATGGGGGTGTGCTGGAGACGCTTGACCGCTTCTTTGATGGCCAGGTTTATCTTGTCGGCATCTCCGTCGGAGAAGTCTCGGCCTCGGAACGCGAGGGAAACCTTTCGAGGCCCTTTGACGATCGTAACGAACAATCGGTCACTTGCTGTATCGTAAAAAGTCGCTGACGGGATCGCTTTCGGGTCGAACTTCCTTATCGCAGCTTCTACCCGCGATTTCATCTGACGTACCTCAGTCATTCGCTCTCCTTTAAGTCAGCACCGCCAGCGGTAGCGAGCGCTCGCTACCGCTCGCGGTGCTGACCACATCGTACACTATCACAAAGATTGCTTGACTATTAACTCAAAAACGATACAATCGGTCGGCTTTATGATCCACAATACAAGCCGTTGAATCAATGAGGTCGGAACAGGAAAACTCGTTGCGTGATTGGATCGCGTTGAGCTTCGTCATCGGAGTGGGCTCGAGAACCGCCGCGATGCTGATCGATCGATTCAGCTCGCCGACTTCAGTCTTCGAAGCCAGCGCGCACGCTCTTGAATCGGCGTTACTCAAGCGCGAGACAATTGAGGCTTTCAAAAGCGCTGAGCCACGCGAAAAAGCCGCTCGCGAGATAGACGCGATCGCGAAGCTTGGCGGCCAGGTCTTGACGCTCACCGACGAACGCTACCCGAAGCTCCTTCGCGAAACATACGATCCCCCAATCGTGATCTACTGTCTGGGCGACTTGGCTGCGGCATTGGCTCAACCGGCAATTGCGGTTGTTGGGTCGCGACATTGTTCCACCTACGGCCGCAACGTCGCGGAGAAGCTTTCACGTGAGCTTGCCGAGCGGGGCATAACAATAGTTTCAGGACTTGCTCGGGGCATCGACTCGGCTGCGCATCGAGGCGCGCTTGACGGAAGGGGATTGACCATCGCGGTGATGGGCACAGGACTCGATGCAGTTTATCCAAAAGAGAACAACAAGTTGGCCGCTCGAATCGTCGAGCAGGGCGCCTTGGTGACCGAATTTCCGCTTGCGACGCCGCCGGTTTCGCAGAACTTCCCGTTTCGGAATCGCGTGATAAGCGGGCTCGCGTTAGGAGTGATGGTCGTCGAGGGCGCTGAACGGAGCGGCTCGCTGATCACCGCGCGGCTAGCGTACGAGCAAGGACGCGACGTCTTCGCGGTGCCCGGGAACATCACTTCAGCGAAGAGCTTCGGGCCGAACTACCTGATCAAAGACGGCGCCAAACTCGTCCAGACCTGGCGTGATGTCATCGAGGAATTCCCAGCCGAAGTGAAAGCTACAATACTGGCCGCCGAGCGCGGAGAGCAACGCATCGAGAAAGTCAGGGTGGACCAGGTCGAGTTGTCCGAGACTGAGCGAAGGGTTTTTGGGATGCTTAACGCCGACGAGCCTGTTCACATCGATCAACTGATTGCAAGGTCGGGCCTTAATCTTGGCGAGTTGATGGGCGCGCTGTTGCAGCTTGAGATGGCGGATCGGATAAGGCAACTGCCAGGGAAGAGTTTCGTGAGGAGGATATAGCTACCGACCAACCTGTTCTCAGCTTTCAGCGGCGGGCATGTTATACTGCTCTTAAGCTGACTCTGAGAATTCTTGAGATGAATTCGCTATGAGCGCAACGTTTAATCCTGAAATCGCCGCCCTGCGTGAGAAGGTCAAAGCGCAAGGAAAAGAACTGTATGAGCTTCGCGGTAGCGTCAGTCAACTCGACAAGATTGTGGCTGCTACTACGCGGCAGTCGATCTGGCAGTTGATTGCGCTGATCATCACGCTTTGTCTGGCGATCAGCGGTGGACTGGCCTACCAGACTACGATGATCGATAAACGAATTGATGAAATAGAGAAGCGCTATGATGCTCGGTTCGAGCAGGTGGAGAGGCACATCGAGCAATCCGAGAAGAACATCATCGCGCGCTTCGAAGACCTCAAGGAGGAAGTGCGCGCCCAGCGTAAGTAACGACCGACTCTTTAGCCGCATTCCTTACAGGCTGTCGAGCGTCTTCGAAAATCGGCAGCGCCTTAATTTGAATTCCCTACGGACGAATCTCGTGCCACGAAAAGTGCCTTCGTAGTAGGTAAAAGCGACGTAGCATTCGTCGCATGTCGGTACGACTACATCTACCTATGCTCAACACTTGGTGATATTGGCGGACTTGCGGCGTGTCAAGAAATATTTCGTATTACGAGAACAAGCTCCTTGTCAGGTGGGGTGTGGCGTCGTAGATTCGATCTGCGTGGTTAAATTCAAATTAAGACACCCCCGAAACTCACCATGCTTGACATCTCATAACTCTCCCCGTAAAGTCGCCATTTTGGAGGTTTGATCAGAAACCCGTCTGAGCGGGCTCGCTTTGACTGGTTGGTCAATATTCGGTTATGTCAAGAGCCTTAGTAGTTGTCGAGTCCCCGTCAAAAGCCAAGACGATAAACAAGTATCTGGGGTCCGGGTACAAGGTTGTAGCCTCGGTCGGGCATATCAAAGACCTTCCCAAAAAAGATATAGGCATCGATTTCGACAACAATTTCGAGCCTACCTATCAGGTGATTCCCGGCAAAGAGAAGGTGATCCGCGAGCTTAAATCAGCCGCGAAAGATGCGGAGACCATTTACGTTGCGACGGACCCCGACCGCGAGGGCGAGGCAATCGGTTGGCACATCAAGGAAGAACTCGAAGGCCGAGGCAAGAGTCGAAAGACCGTCCGCCGGGTGATGTTCAACGAGATTACCAAGAAAGCTATTCAGGACTCTTTCAATCATCCGACTGACATCGACGAGAACCTCGTAAACGCGCAACAAGCTCGCCGGCTGCTCGACCGAATAGTTGGCTATCAAGTCAGCCCGCTGCTTTGGGACAAGGTTCGACGCGGGCTTTCAGCGGGCCGCGTCCAATCGGTGGCGCTGCGATTGGTCGTCGAACGAGAACGCGAGATTCTGGCGTTCACTCCCACTGAATACTGGACGATAACAGCGAACCTTTCGGCGAAATTGCCACCGGCTTTCGACGCGCGCTTGCTTCGGATCGACGACAAGACTGTAAAAATCGCGGATTTCGGCGAAGAGTTGAAATCGTCCGAGATCCACATCAAGGACGAGAAGCAAGCGAAAGACGCGCTTGCCGAGATCGAGCGGCAACAATTCATCGTCGCGTCGGTCACGACAAAAGAGAAGAAACGCAATCCGGTTCCGCCGTTCATTACCTCAAAACTCCAACAGGAGGCGTCCCGCAAGCTGCGATTTGCGGTGAAGAAGACGATGATGATCGCGCAGCGGCTCTACGAAGGGATCGAGATCGGTGATGAGGGACTCGTCGGACTGATCACTTACATGCGAACGGACTCGACTCGAGTCGCCGATTCAGCGCTTGCTGAAGTGCGCGACCTCATCTCGGATCAGTTCGGAGCTGATTACTTGCCCGAGAAGGCCGTTTTTTATCGCTCGAAGAAAGATGCGCAGGACGCCCACGAAGCGATCCGACCGACGTCTTCGCTGCGCACGCCTGATTCGCTCGCGCGCTTCCTGAGCAAAGACGAGCTTGCGTTGTACAAGCTGATCTGGCAGCGATTCGTCGCGTCGCAAATGATGCCGGCCTTGCTGGATCAAACTACGATCGACATAAGCGCAGGTCCGCGTTATCTGTTCCGCGCGACCGGTTCGGTCATCAAGTTCAACGGGTTCCTGGCGGTTTATGAAGAAGGCAAAGACGAGAAGGACCAGGATGACGAAGATCAAGCTCATAAGTTGCCGCTGGTGACGGAAGGCGAGCGATTGACGCTGAACAGTTTGACCGACGAGCAGCACTCCACTGAGCCGCCTCCGCGTTACACCGAGGCGACGTTGGTGAAGGCCTTGGAAGAGAAGGGAATTGGTCGGCCTTCAACTTATGCGGCGATCATGACCGTGATTCAAGATCGCGAGTACGTGCATCGGAAAGACAGTCGGTTCTTCCCGAGCGATCTTGGAATGATTGTGAACGATCTGCTGGTGGGAAGCTTCGACGACCTGTTCAACGTTCAGTACACAGCGCACATGGAAGAAGAGCTTGACGAGGTTGAAGAAGGGAACATGCACTGGACCGACACACTGGCGGAGTTTTACGAAAAGTTCACCAAGGACCTTGAAGCCGCCCGGCGCCACATGCCCAACATCAAGCGTCTTGAGATCAAAACCGATGAGAAGTGTGAGAATTGCGGCTCACCGATGGTGAAAAAATTCGGGCGCTACGGTGAATTCCTGGCTTGCACGAACTATCCCGAATGCAAGACGACTCGCGACATACCTAAGGCTCACGATGAGGCGAGCGAGGAAACTCACGCGGAAGCCGCCGAAGAGACTTGTGAGAATTGCGGGCGTCCGATGGTGCTTAAGCGAGGCCGATTCGGGCAGTTTCTGGCTTGTACCGGATACCCAGAATGCAAGACTACTCGCAAAATTCAAAAGGGCGGAAAGATTGCAGCGCCCGACGTCGTCCTCGAAGAGCCTTGTCCACAATGCGGCAGTAACATGGTCATCAAGCAAGGCCGCTACGGTCCATTCACCGCTTGTTCGAATTATCCGAAATGCAAATACGTCAAGCAGGAGACGACCGGCGTGAGCTGTCCCGAATGCGGCGAAGGCGAAATAGCCGAGAGAAGAAGTAAGCGCGGCGTGTTTTATGGTTGCACAAGATATCCCGCCTGTAAGTTCACCATGCGAGACAAGCCTGTTCCTCGTGAATGTCCCAAATGCGGCGCTCGTTTCTTGGTTGAGAAGATCAAGAAAGATGGAACGCGCTTACTGCAATGCATTGCGGAGGGCTGCAAGTATAAAGAACCCATCCCGGACACCGACGTTAGCGACGACCGAAAGGCGTCACGGATGAGTGCTTGAATCCGTTCGACTAGTTAGACATCTTCAACCGCGAGCGGCGCGAACCGAGCAGCGCAAGCTATTGTCTAAAGTCACCCAGCATTGACAAGAACAAGACAAGTGGCGTAACAATGAGCGCGTCTTGTGCGCTGACCTGGGATCGCACAGAGCCTAATTCGAAACGAATTAGAGCAAAATAGGAGCGGAGGATCTACCGTGAAGAGTGTACGCTGTGTAGGTGTGAGTGCTCTGTTCGTCACTTTCTTGATGATGGTTGGAACGAGTTCTGCGCTCGCGCAGGACCCCGTGAAAGTAGAGCCGGACAAGTACAAGGTGCTGCTGGACAGCGATCGGGTAAGGGTACTGGACGTCAACGTAAAGCCTGGGGAAAAAACAGTTATGCATTCGCATCCCGCTAATGTAATTTACGCGGTGAGCGACGCCAAAACGAAGTTCACTTTCCCCGGCAAGAAGAGTCAGACCCGGACATTTAAGGCTGGCGACGTCGTTTTTGGCGCGGCAGAAAAACATGCCGGTGAGAATACCGGCAGCACTGACGTTCATGTAATCGTTTTCGAGTTGAAGCGAGGGAAGAGCGGCAAGACGGCAAGGGGCGCCGATCCCGTCAGAGTTGACCCTAAGCATTTCAAAGTACGGTTAAACAATGATAGGGTGCGCGTGCTTGAATTTACTGCCAAACCTGGCGACAAAATACGGATGCACACGCATCCCGACTATGTCACCTACAACATCAGCGGAGGCAAGACCACGTTCTCTTTTCCCGGCGGTAAAACCGCCGAGCGAGAGGCGACCGCGGGAACTGCTACGTTCAATAAGTCCGAGGCGCACGCTGCAGATATTGGCTATGAGGCTCACGCTCTGCTTGTGGAGCTGAAGCCGCCCGCCCCGGCGCCGAAGAAAGAGACACCACCCGCCCAATGATCAACCGCCCGATCTGCTTGCGCGGTAGGTCGGGCACTACTTCCTTTCAACGCGTTTGTGGTTGACCGCGAAGCCGAGCGCTTGCAACGCCCGCGTGTTCAGTCGAAGCGCCTTCGAGGTTCGCTTGAATGGCCGCGCGAGTTCGCGCGATGAGCTCGCTGAGATCCTTCTCTGAATACTCGCGAGTGTCGATCGGTTTTCCGATGACAACGTCAACTCTACCCGGCCGCGGCGCAAGCGTGGTCTTTGGCAGGAGCTTGAACGTTCCGCTGATCGAAACTGGAACAATGGGCACGCCTGCGCGCAGCGCGATCTTGAATGCGCCCTGTTTGAAATCCTGAAGACGGCCATCGGGTGTGCGCGTGCCTTCTGGAAAGACCGCGAGCGACTTACCCGCTCGCACGCCGTCAATTACGCCGCGGAGACTCTTTGCTGTTTTGCGCGCGTCGCTGCGGTCGATCGGAAAGTTGCCGGCCGCCCACAAATGCCATCCCATGAACGGCACGTAGAACAATTCCTTCTTCGCCATTATCTTGAACTGGTGAGGCAGACTGCCGAACAGCGCGGGGATGTCGATCAAGCTGGAATGGTTTGCCATGAAAACGTAGTTCTGATCCGCGCGGACGTTCTCGATTCCCCGAACGTGAATGCGAGCGAAGATGCTCCAAGCGATCAACCGGCACCACCACCGCGCGCACCAATGCTGCGCGGCTCCGCTGCGGTCAAACGGCGACACCAAGAGCGAAATCGTCGCCATCACAACTGTGTGCGTGTACCACAGCA
>DATFWM010000533.1:0-5216 GCA_035259295.1 Blastocatellia bacterium
TTGAACTCGACATGAGTGTCTTCTCCGCCGCGAATGAGGCTGAGCAGGTCAGTTCGATCGAGCGTGCGCGAATATCGTCCGGTTAATTTTTGCTCGAACAGTGAGCGCTCGGTATCCGGGATACGCCGGGTTGTTCTGAACTTTCTGCCCCGTGACATGATGAGTCCTCGCGTTGGTGGAATCTGTGGGTGCTACGGAAACCCGCTGCATCGGTGCACATTCATTGTAAGGTTCGGGCCTGTCTGTACGACGCATGCGGGATTACCTCTGATGAGGCAATGATAGCATGCGAGCGGGCTGATGTAGAAACGAAGGGCTGATTGCGGTTAGTGCAGTGGTTTGGCTTATGCTGCGCTAACGCGTTGGCTGAAGCAGGATTCACACCAGCCGTAGAGCACGCCGTCGATCAAGTGGTAGGCGACGGTGCAGTCCTGGGCGATATTTTGATGACACTGCTTACACTCCAAGGTGGGACTAATGATTCCCGCTACTTGCTCAAAAACTCTTGCCATAATTGCTGATGGTAAGCTCCGGCTACCTCTCCTCTCGGACAATATGATGTTTGATGATTTTAAACGCCTTCAGTGTGAGATAGTTCCGCAACTAATCAGAAGTTCGTTTGAGGGCTTCTCTCGCAAGCATGGCGGCTCCGATCACGCCGGCGTCATCGCCTAACTCAGCGCGAGTTATCTTTACGTCTTTGGAGTTGATCTCGAACGAGATTGAGCGAGCCGTGCGATCAATTCGCTCGATGAAATCTGCTCCAAAAGCCTCAACGACTCCTCCGCCCAAGACGATGACCTCAGGCGCGAGCACGTTCATCAAGCTGCCAATCCCGACGCCGATCAGTCGCGCCGCACGTTTGACTGTGTCTATTACAAGCTGGTCGCCCGCGTCATAAAGAGATTTCAGTTCTTTGCCGGACAGCAGCTCGGCATTCTTCTGTAGCAGCTTCGAAGCCAGACTGTGGCGTCGGCGCTTGATGGCTTTTCGAATGTCGCGAGTGATAGCCGTTCGACTCGCCACTGCTTCCAGGCATCCGCGGTTTCCGCAGTTGCAGCGCGGCCCACCTGCCTTTACGACCATGTGGCCTATCTCACCGGCGTTGCGGGTAAAGCCTCGATGCAGCGACCTGTTCAAGATTAGCCCTCCGCCAATCCCGGTTCCCACAAAAATGCCGACCACATCACTCGCGCCTCGAGCGGCTCCCGCTTTGAACTCGCCGTACACGCCAGCGTTCACATCGTTCTCGACAAGCGTTTGGCAATTGAACTCAGCACAGAGACGCGGACCGAGCGGAAAGTTCGTGAAGCCTAAGTTTACCGATTCGATGATGTACCCGGTGTTTGTATCAATAGGTCCGGGCGCGCCTATCGCTGCCGCCGCAAGACTCGAGAGCGCGACGCCAGCGTCTTCGATCGCTCGATGACCGACCTGCGTGATGGTTGCAAAGACTTCATCCTCGTCCCGCCAGGCTCTGGTCTTCGCGCGTGCGCGTCCGATGATGCACGCGTCGGAGTCGAACACGGCCGCTTGGACCTTCGTTCCGCCAAGGTCTATGCCCAAGATGTTTGGTCTCATCCGTCTTTGGATTAGACCACAAAAAGTGGCTCAGGTCGATTTGTTGGAGCACTTGAGCAACATAATTTTCCCGTCGAGTTTACTCTTCCTTTGGAAACAGTTGTGCCCAAGCATAGACAGATGAAAAACAAGACTCTCAAAATCGCGCTGCTAATTCGTGAGATTACTTGGAGTCTTCGCTGCTTATCAAATGGCTGCGGAACCCCATCCCTGAACCAAGAACTTGCTCGGACAGTTAAGCGAAGCCAGCAGGTATTTGTTCTGTACCTCGATGCCGATCATGATCGCGCTAACGAAGCAATACTCGATCACATTGCACAACTCGATCAGCTAGAAGCCGAATCAGACCGTCCCGCTCGAAACCCGTACTCGGTCGATGCGATGCTCTGGTGCGTGCGTTTGGCGAAGCTCGAGGAAAGAAATAGTGGCACTAGAACAGCGGAATACGTGCGCGAGGCGTGGTCTCGATGCCAAAATCTCGGATGGGCTGATTGCTCAGAACAGCGTCTGCGAAGCGAAGTTGACCGAATGGACTCGATAGCGCGCAAAGCTGAGTGTTGGAGATCGCTGAGCGGGCTGCCTACTCAAAAAAAGAGGCGACGCAGCGTGGGAAGACTGCGTCGCCTTGTTTCCGGTTGCCGTCCTCACCACGGCAACCGTCAATCGAGAACAGGAAGTGATGTTGTCATCACCCGTATCTCTTGCCCCACCCAAACCGGAGCAATCAAAATGCCACGAACTGGTCGGCACTCATTTCGGGTACGCGGGTCAACGTTTCAAGCGACTTAGGCGTTCTCGCGTGAGACTCCTCGAAGTCTCGACCACCACTCCGCGTGTAAAAAGTACATAAGTTCGGAAGAAGAATTTACCGAGGTCACGTCTTAACACTGAACACGCAAGGGCGCGGTCTCGGATAGTTCTAGATTCAGGGGAGTAGCTTGACTTTAGCGGTGCTATACTCAGTTCGTGCGAGTTCTTCTAGCCACAACCAATAAGGGAAAGTTGGCTGAATTGAGCCGCATTCTGAGGGCGCAGGGAATCGACGTGATTGGTTTGGGTGATCGGGTATCCACCGAAGAAATTGAGACTGCCGCGACCTTCGCGGAGAATGCGTTGTTGAAAGCCCGACACTATCATCGGCTCCGCGGCTTGCCGACCGTCGCCGACGATTCCGGGCTGGAGGTTGAAGCGCTGGGCGGCGCGCCCGGCGTCTTCTCGGCGCGCTTCGCAGGTCAGTGCGCAAGCGACGCCGAGCGCATCCGCAAACTATTGGATGAGATGAGGGACCTCCCAGAAGAACGTCGCCAGGCGCGTTTCGTCTGCGCTGCGGCGATCGCGTGGGAGGGCGGCGACCAGATTTTTCTGGGCGAAGCTCACGGTGTTATACTCAAAGAGGCACGCGGCGCAAATGGATTCGGGTACGATCCGGTGTTCTTTTACGAGCCGCTGGGGAAGACCTTCGCGGAGCTTGGCGCATCGGAGAAGGCGGAAGTGAGCCACCGAGGTCTCGCCTTTCGCCGGCTTGCCGCTTGGTTGAATGAGTCGGGCGTGCTTGACACTGCGAGGTCGAGTGATAAAATCGAAAGTTCTACGGACTAGACCTCTGGGTTCTCCAAATAAGAGGTAATCTATGAAACAAGCGACAACACTCTGGGTGCTAATCGCAGCAACCGCGATTGCGTCCGTTAGCGTTTCCGCCGAAGCCGCCGCAGGTCGAGGATCCATCCGAGGCGTTATCATGGACGCCGCGGGCAATCCGCTAACCGGCGCAGCGGTTATGGTAATGGCGGATACCGAAGCTGCAAAGGGGGAAAAGGTCGTCAAGCGGGCAAGCACCGACAGCGAGGGTAAGTTTACGGCGTCGGGAATACTGCCCGGGCACTACCGCGTGAAGGCAGAGGCACAGGGGTTCCGTCCCGTTGAGCTTTCCGCCGACGTCAAGCCTAATAAGGTTACCGTATTCGATTCCATATTCCTGCGGAGAATAACTGCCCTCTCAGACGAAACGAATCTGAATACCGACTCGAAGTACGCCGCTCGCCAGCGTCTGGGAACGATCTTCCACTACGACGAGACCAAACCCTCTGCCGGCGCCAAGACCGACGCGACGGTTGCCTTAACGGATCGCGCTGCGGAGTTGCGAGGCGCAGTAAACACCTTTGCGCAGACGACCGCCGTAAACTCGTTCGCCGGCGCCAATTTCGCCGTATCGGAACAATTTGGCAAAGGGCCCACTCTGGCAATAAGTGGACAGGTTGGTTACGGGAGCGGTGCACCTCAGAGTCTCAGAGCATTTACCTCCACGAACGCGGGAGATCATCACCGTCTATCGATCGCAATGGGATATGGGCGATTCACATTTTCGCGACACAGCGCGGCGTCGAGCCTTGGACAAGTCTCGCTCTCGGCGACGGACACGTGGCAAGTGTCCGGACCGGTGCTTGTCGTTTACGGGCTCGAGTTTGCGCGATTCGCAGAACGAGGTTCTGCCTCCAGCATATTGCCCCGATTCGGAGTTGCGGTGGATGCTGCCGCGCGCACAAGGTTGTTTGCAGGATTGGTGCCGGGCGCATCCAGCGATACTGAGTCGAAAGTTAATCTTGAATCTGGCGAGATAGAATTCTCTGAACCCAAACCGGTTGCGACCTCCGGGGGACAGCCGGTAGTTGAACGGAGCTATCGCCTTCAGTTTGGCGGCCAGCAAGCGCTCTCGGACAAATCATCAATCGAGATGATGGCATTTCTCGACACGGTCTCCGGTCACGGCGTTGGACTGCTTGCGGTGACCAAGGACGCTTCTCAAGCTGACTCGACGCTGCGCAGCGAGGAACAGTCGGGGCGCACACGAGGGTTGCGAGTTTGCTATCATCGACACGTAAACAGAGTTATTGATGGAACGATCGGCTACGCTTTCGGCGAGGGACAACAACTCGATCGGCGAGGGATCAGTACGCCCGCGAACCTTTTCAGCAACGGAGTGTTCCACGTCGTCTCGGCAAAAGTGGACGCTAATTTTGTAAGCACGAGAACAAAGATCTCGACCGTGGTGCGAATCTCTCCCGGACGTGCTGTATTCGCGATTGATCCGTTTCAGGGCCAGATCTCCACATACGATCCAAACGTCAGCATTTCGTTCACCCAAGAATTGCCAAGCGTCAGCTTCATACCAGGTCAGTGGGCGGCGGTCGTCGATCTTCGAAACCTGTTCGATCAACAAGCATCAATCGCCGACGAGCGCCAGGAGCTGGTCGCGAGCCGATTCCACAGGTTGGTCCGTGTCGGGCTGGCACTCAGGTTTTGAGGGATTAAGGACCGATCAGCGCGTCTCTCCCCGTAGATGGCATCCAAAAAATTGGAGTCTCTTCCGAAAATATGGAATCTCGCGTTTCGACATCCACCGCGGTCACTGCTAAGCCTTTCTTTTTCTTGACTATCGCGGGCGCCCCGAGTGGGAATACAAGTTGCACCTTAACAACAAGACCGATTTGTTCCCCCTCTTTGAATGAAGCACTGCAAGAGGTTTGAGAATGAAAGACCGGATGAGCACGACTAAGCTTGTCGCCCTCCTGGGGATAACTGTCGCGCTCGTCGTTATCGGCATCCTCAATCTGCGAGACCGGCTTAGCCTTCCTCCG
>DATFWM010000534.1:0-2320 GCA_035259295.1 Blastocatellia bacterium
AGAGGACTCAACTGCTCGTCCAGCCGGATCGAGACCAGGTCGTCGTAGCTCTTGCCTAGATGCTCGGCGATCCTGGCGATCTTTTCCGTCTTCGGATATTTCTTTCCGTGCTCGATCTCAGTCAGGTAAGACGTCGACAGACCGGTCCGGCTGCTCAGATCCGTCAATGACAGACCTGCCCGCTCACGGAACTGCCGAAGTTTCATGCCGAATATTACTTTGTGATTAAGAGCCATCTACCGCTCGCGTTAAGTGCGAAACTAACAAGCGATGTTTCAAAAGTCAACGAGTCGTCGTTTTCGGTAGTTTCTTAAATTTTTTTTCGGTTTCATCGATCGCCGCTTCCGTAGCGCATTTCAGAGCGCCAGCGCGCGGTTCGAGATGCATTGTCACACTCGCGCCACTATAATCGTGGCTTCCTCAGTGCCATCCCAAAGACCAGGAGCGATCCAATGCGCACATCCTTCTTCAGAAGACTCGCTGTCCGTGGTTTGAAGCTTCCAAGGCTCTGTTTCGCGGCGGCAGTCTTGTCACTCTGTTCGTCGCTGGCAATGGCGCAGGCAGCGTACAATCCGCCGTCCGACATCGAATACCGCAAGGCAAACATCATGAGCGAAGGAGTGAGGATGAGCGCCGAGCTCTACTCGCTCAAGAGCAACGCCGGCAAGCAGCTTCCCACGATCATAATGAGTCACGGCTGGGGAGGTGTGGCCGCGCAGCTTCGATTGCAGGCGATGGATTTTGCGCGAGCCGGTTACCTGGTCATCGCGTTTGACTATCGCGGTTGGGGAGCCAGCGATTCGCGGCTGATTCTCGTCGGGCGCGCGCCTGACAAAATAGAAAGCCATCGGTTCGTCGCCGACGTGATGGAAGTGCGCGAAGTGGTCGATCCGTTTGAGCAAACCCAGGACATCTTCAACGCGATTCATTGGGCGATGGGCGAACCGCAGGTGGACAAGACTCGCGTCGGGCTGTGGGGTACAAGCTATTCAGGCGGCCACGTGGTGTACGTAGCGGCTCACGATCCCAGGATCAAGGCGATTGTCAGCCAGGTTGGCGCGCCCGATTCGAGACCAAAGGCTCAATCGCAAAACGGAAGCATCGAAGCGCAGACCCGCGCGGCTTATGAAGAGGCTACAAAGAGGGCGCGCGGCGAGATAGGGTATCCCGCGCCAAGGACCCGCGAGATAGGAAACCTGCAGGGCGCGCCGATTCGAGAAAAGATGCTGAGGTTTGCACCGGTCGACGACGTGCCGATGATCAAGAACTGCGCGATGCTGTTCATCGTCGCAGAAAAAGAAGAGCTGTTTCGCAATGAAGATCAAGCCCGGCTGGCGTATGATCGCGCGCCTCAGCCGAAGAAGTATGTCGTGATCCCCGGGATCACACACTACGGTATCTACGGTCCTGCTCGCGAGCAGGCGACAAAGCTCGCGATCGATTGGTTTGATGAACACCTGAAGAAGTAACTCGACTCGTCGAAACCTGCTTGAAGAAAAGCGGCGAGTCACCCGTCAAGACTCGCCGCAAGCTCGGCGAGCCGGTTGACCGTGTTCCAGTTCCTCGCCGTTGCAGCGACCTTCAACCACCTTTCGAGGTCCAATCTCGATTTGCCGGCTCCGTCGGGGTAGTAGATGTAGCACTCGCGGCCCACAACTTGAATCTCCTCGGGACCGGTATACGCCGCCGACATCTTTTCAATTGATTCCTTGGCGGGCTCCATTTTTAGGAAACACACGTGCAGAAAGCTGGCGTTTCTCCCCGCGCTTAGCTTCAGGGGATTGCCGGCAATCACTTTGCGGAGCTCATCGGGCGATCGAATGATCACCTTCGCATCGAGATTCAGTTCGGCCGCGAGCGCTCGTTCGATGTTCGCTTCGAGACGCATCGAGCTTGCCTTCGGATTTGTGAATACTACGTTGCCGCTCTGCAACAACGTTTGGACGTTCTTGAACCCGAGAGACTCATAGGTCCGCTTCAGATCGGCCATTCTCACGCGTTTGTGGCGACCTACGTTGATTCCTCGAAGCATGGACGCGAATGCGGCCATCGATTCTCCTTTCGGTGATCGAGATCGTCAAAGAGCCATCGCCAAGAATTAATCTCCCGCGCCGCGATATAAGACTTTGTAGCACACAGGCATTCGTTGCCAAAGCTTCTGCGTCGCTGCAATACGAACGTTCTTGCGTGCTGATTTGTTCGATGGAGGTCAACCGATGAAGACGGGTGAAGCAGTCGAAGCAAGCGCGTTTGTTCGCGCTTTGCAGTCAGCAAGCCGATCGCCTGAGATTCCGGAGTCAGCCGATATCTACGGTTGGCT
>DATFWM010000535.1:0-4993 GCA_035259295.1 Blastocatellia bacterium
TCGCGCGAGCCGAAAAATTCGAGCGCTTTGCTTTTGTCCCAGGTCGCTTGATTGAATTCGATCCCGTCTTTGACGATCTCGCGCATTCGACGCTCGATTTCTTCAAGATCCTCCTGCGTCAGCGGCCGGGGAAGCTGAATATCGTAGTAGAAGCCGTTCTTGATCGGCGGCCCAATGCCGAACTTAACGTCGGGAAAGATCTGCTGCACCGCTGCCGCCATTATGTGCGAGGTCGAATGCCTCAAGCAGTGCAGTTGATATTCACGCTCTGAAGGAAAGTCCTCGACGCCGAGCGCGAAATCCTGATCGCTTTGGAACTCCTCACCCATCTCTATGGTTTCTCCTGGAAAATCATCTGCTTTCGAAGAGTTATGTTACAACACGAAAGGTCAGGAAGGCACGTGCAGACTGAATGTCATGAGTTATTGTTTTACAATTCGCGTCACCACCAGCCCAGAGGGAGTCCGCTCGACCCAGAAATCGATTGTGTCACCAACCGCAATCAAATCCAATAGCGAGTTGTCCTTGACCTTGTAAGGCATGTTCATCGCCGGCATCACGTCCTTGATGACTCCGTGATCGATTTGCACGACCGCGTTTTCGCGATCGATACTCTGCACGACACCGATGCCGTGGCTGCTATCCCCGCTCACGCCACCTTCGTCGGGAGTCGCAGCATCGCGCAACTCGGTCGCGACCTGCTCCGGCCTCCAATCATTTCCGTGATAGAGCCTCACAAGTTTTCCATCCGGCCCGATGATGGCCGTTCGCAGCGAATGCACGATTTGGTCGCCATCGGGCCAATATCGCATCCCGAAATAAGTCGCGATTTGTTTGACTTGGTCTTTGGTTCCGCCGGCGAACTCCCAATGATTGAGGTCTGCCGAATGCGCCGCAGCGTAGTCACGAAGCACCTTCGGCGTGTCGTATTCGGGATCGACACTGATGCTGAGAAAATGTGTCTTCGCGTATGATTGAGGAGTCGCGCTGAGGGATTTCTCGATTGCTGAGAAATTATCGGTCATCAACGGGCAATAATCAGGAAGCGGACAGCGCGTGTAAATGAAAGTCACCAGCAGGACGCGCCGCCGATACTGATGGAAGGTTATGCGCTTGCCGGTTTGGTTAACGAGCGCGAAGTCGGGAACCTCATCGCCGGGCTTGGGCTCAGGCTGTTGCTGATCTTTGGAAAGGCTCGATGGATCGGCGCCTTCGCGAGTGACGATGACGTCTTCTAGCCACGAACGCATCCCTGCTACCACCAGCGTTGCTTGGACGTTATCGCCTTCGGCAAGCTCGCCCAGCAAGCGCTCGTCTTTCAGCTTGAACGGCATAGTCATCGCTTCCATGTAACCTGGGATTGCTTCGTGAGCGACGGTGACGGTCTGGCCGCGCTTATCGACGCTGACGACCTTGCCTTTCAAATCGTATCGTTGCTCTGCTGATCGAGGTCGGCAAGCAAGCAGCAAAGACGAGATGACTAGACAAAAAACGAATAGCGTGATGAACTTTGTGCCTCGAACAAACGTCATTGGAAGTGATAAGTTATGAAAGCTGTCAGAGTATTCAGTCTTGGTTGCCGGTGATCCGACTTCTTTGTTCGACCAACTCCGCATACTCTTGTTCCATAAGGTCGAGTCTGGCGTCAAGACTGTGATCGCGCCGCGTAATGCGCGTGAAGGCGTAGACTAGCAGGATGATCGCTCCGCCTCCAAACGCGATTGCGATCCCAACGAGAATCTCGCGAGACAGGCCTTGCACTCCCCAAACTTCGCTCTTACCAGTCGATAGATCATAAGTCGCCAACGCGGCCAACAAGAGCAGAAACACTCCGGCTCCCGCGGCGGCAGCGCTCTTGGCTTTGTAAGAGTCGATTTGATGGCCAAGATCGCTGATGCTTGAACGCAGGTTTTTGAGCTGAGCGTCAATAGCTGCGACGGAGTTTAGGTAAGGCATAAAAAGCGTACGCGCTGAGCTCTGACTTCTGTTCTCTGACCTCTAGCTTTCAGTCTTGTTCGGCTACTTGATACTGCTCCAATTTGCCGTCTGGCATTTCAAAAGTCCACGCGCGCAGGGTCTTGTTCGCGAATCTGATCAGGTAAACGCGCAATACCATCCCTCCGCGAAGCGCTCGACCGCTTTGGTCGAACGCTTGTGGCGTTCCCAGAGGCGCCAAGCTAACTGCGAAATCTTTCAACGCCTGCTCGCTGAAGTAACTGTTTGCGTTATCAGTGAACAGCGAACGATCAATCGTTCCGTGCTGAAGCCCCTCGAAGATCTTCCGAGCTTGCTCGAGCTTTTGCCGGGCCGACGCGTCGTCCGCTATAAGCAGCAGCGGAGCGATGCCGTGCGCTATCTGGCCAGCCGCTCCCGCCGCGTCCTGATTGGTGAGCACCACTACAGCAACGCGTTCGTCGGGAAAGACGATGTTCTCGGCGGTGAAACCTGACACCTCGCCTCCATGTGACAGCGCGCGATGTCCCGCCTCGGTGCCTGCGCCGACGCCCAACCCGTAATGCGTGCTCAATCCGTTCTTGAGCAGAACTTCAGTGCCGAGCTCGCGATAAGACGATGGCCTCAACAGCTTCTGCTCGATTATCGAGATGTCCCACCTGGCGAGGTCCTCAGCGGTCATCGCAAGCTCCCCCGCGGCGAAAAGCCACCCCTTGCCTTCCTTTGGCGCCACGCGCGGAGGCCCGAGCGCGTAACGCAAATAGCCGGTCGGATCCGAGCTTGTGAGTCTTTCCTGATCGATGTTGAGGACGCTCTTCATGCCGAGGGGCGTGAACACTTTCTCGCGCAAGAACTCGAGCAACGGTTTGCCCGCCGCTTTTTGTACAATGACACCGGCAATAACATAATTCGTGTTGCTGTACTGCCACTTCATGCCCGGATCGAAATCCAACGGCTTGCGAGCCCAAAGGTCGAGGATTTTCTGAGCCGTGACCGGCTCGAGCATCATCGGCATCACATAGTCCTGCGGCCAGTAATCCTGATAGCCAGATGTATGGGAAAGCAACTGACGAATCGTGACCTCGTTGGCTCGCGTAAGGTCCGGGATGAACCTGGCGACCTTGTCGTCAAGCGACAGCTTGCCTTGTTCCTGAAGAAAGAGAATCGCGGCGGCGGTGAACTGCTTGCTGATTGACCCGATGCTGTATCGCATCTCAGGTCGAGCTGGAGTTCGCGGGTCGAGCCGCGCGTCGCCGTAAGCTTTCACGTAAGCGATCTGGCCATTCGTGACGACCGCCACCGACGCGCTCGGGACACCGGTCTTGGCGAGCGCATCCGTGGCGAGTTTATCGATCTGACTGCGCAGTTGTGACGAGAGTTGGGTCTGCGCGTTCGCCGGCATGCCCGCGAAGCCGGCAATCACAAAGCAAGCGGCGAAGAGACGAAATCTGCGCACAGGATTCTCCTCGGGAAAAATCATGAAATGCTTGAAGGTCAGTCGACGCGTTACTTGATAAACTTGCCCGTCCGGGACCAGCGAGTCTTGGTAAAGAAATCAAGTATCGGATTAGAGCTTCCTTCTTCGTTGCCTCGGTCTATGGACCAGTAGACGAACATCGCGCGACCCACGATGCTCGACCGCGGGACTGTTCCCCAATATCGACTGTCCATGCTGTTGTCGCGATTGTCGCCCATGCAGAAGTATTGGTCGCTGTCGTATCGCCCGTCGTTATCCGTGTCGTAGATGCGCTGAAGCTGCGGATCGCTTCTGATATCATCGGGAACGGGATCGCCCTTGACCGGCACTTTGAACGGCTGCCTCGTTCCATATTTGGCGCTCTCATCGTTCAAACTTGACACGACACTTTCGCGGTCGTTCTCATAATAGAAAACACTCCATTTGGCACCCTGACCGTCGGGGTCCGTCTCGATTGGCTCGAGAGGTAAGGAGTCTTCGTTGGTCTGAGGCTTGACGTAAACCCGACGCTCCGGCAGCGGCTGGCCGTTTATGTGGACAGTGTTCGTCCTCGAGTCATACTCGACGGTATCGCCCGGAAGCCCGATTACACGCTTCACGAAGTTGGTCTCGGGCGTCTTGGGAAACTTGAAGACAACGATGTCTCCTCGTCTGATCTCTCGCTCGGGCAATAGCGGCACGTTCCACCGATCCGGGCCAAAGATGAACTTGTTGACCAGCAGGTGGTCCTGGATCCAGATCGTGTTCTTCATCGAGCCGGTCGGAACCTTTACTGCCTGAACGATGAAGGTCATTCCAAACAAGGCCATAATCAGCGTGACCACAGCCGATTCAAAATACTCGCGCGGCACGCTCTTTTTGAAAGCGCGCTGTTTCGTTTCAACGAGCCGAACTTCGGCGACAGGTTGCCTGGCAGCTTGCGGCTCGCTTACGGCTGTCCGAGCAGTTTCTCTCTGTGTGGTTAATTCGAACTGATCGCTCATAGATTGATTATCGCAAAGGAAGTTGCGCTCGACAAATTATGCGTCGCGTGTCGCGGTTGTGGTTCTTTGGTCTTCCGTTTCCGCCGACAGATCCACGCTCGCTTCCGGCGCTAGGTTAGAATAACTGGTGTGTTGGATGTCGTCATTAACTTGCTGAGATTGTGATGCGAGCGCCCTGCCGTCCTCGGCGATGGCCCTGCGCTTTTGCTGGATTGTTATACCGATCACGTCGTCTGGCAATTCAAGAGCGCAGCGGGCGGCTTCTTGTTGCGCGACTTTTATGGTGTAACCTTCTCCCATCGCCACCGGCCGTCCGGCGATGCGAAGCTCCACTTTAAAAGTTCGTCTGTGGTCGGGGCCTAGCGCTTCAACCACGACGTATTCGGGCCCCGGGGCGGCTGCGGCTTGTAGTCTTTCTTGCAGCGTCGATTTGTAGTCAGCTCCGATCATCGAAGCGGGATCGATGCTCATAAGCTTCGGGCGCAGCTCGCGACGCAGGAACCGTTCGGCGGCATCGATCCCGCCGTCCAGGTAGAGCACTCCTATCAGCGCTTCGTAGGCATCGGCCAACAACGCGCGC
>DATFWM010000536.1:0-6314 GCA_035259295.1 Blastocatellia bacterium
ATAGCCGAAATCACCGATCGTGTCTCGAAGCGAGCGGGGCCGGCGCTGCTATTCGAAAACGTCCGGGGTCACTCGATTCCTGTGCTGATCAACGCTCTCGGCAGCCGCGAGCGAATGTTGATAGCGCTCGGCGTAAGCGACTACAGCGAGATCACTGAGCGCATAAGCGAACTCACCGACGTCAAGACCCCTCAGGGTTTGATTGAAAAAATCAAGATGATCCCTCGCCTTGCCGATCTCGGGCATATGTTTCCGAAGATAGTCAAAGACGGCCCGTGCAAGGAACGAGTGCTGAAGGAAGACGAGTTCTCATTGCTCGACTTTCCTATCCTCAAGTGCTGGCCCGAAGACGCCGGCCCTTACATCACGATGCCGCTGGTGTTCAGCAAGAATCCGGAAACCGGCAAGCGCAATTGCGGGATGTATCGCATGCAGGTCTACGACGAGACAACAACCGGCATGCATTGGCAGATTCACAAGCACGGCGCCCAGCACTTCCGCAACTTGAAACGAGGCGGCGGCGGAAGGATCGACGTAGCAGTGGCTCTGGGAGCCGATCCCGTGACTGTATTCTCGGCGATCATGCCGTTGCCCGAAGACCTGGACGAGATGATGATCGCCGGCTTCCTGCGAGATAAGCCTGTCGAGATGGTCCGCTGCGAAACCGTCGACGTCGAGGTTCCAGCCAACGCCGAGATTGTTCTAGAAGGCTACGTGGATTCTGAAGAGCTAAGGACTGAAGGTCCGTTCGGCGATCACACCGGGTACTACTCGCTTGAGGAAGAGTTCCCGGTCTTTCACGTCACGTGCATCACGCATCGGAAGAATCCGATTTATCAGACGATCATCGTCGGCAAGCCGCCGCAGGAAGACTGCTGGATGGGCGAGGCTATCGAGCGGATTTACTTGCCGCTGATGCAGCGCCAGTTTCCGGAAGTCGTCGATTATCACATGCCGTTCGCCGGAGTATTTCACAATTTGATGATCGTCTCGATTCGAAAAGATTATCCAGGTCACGCGCGAAAGGTGATGAACAGCATCTGGTCGCTGCCTCAAGCGATGCTCACCAAATGCATAGTTGTGGTGGATGACGACACGAACGTCCGCGACCTGAATGAAGTGGCGTGGCGAGTCTTGAACAACATCGATCCCGAGCGCGACATTCAATTCATACTCGGCCCCGTCGATCAACTGGATCACTCCGCGCGGCTTCCGAACTTCGGCTCGAAGATGGGAATCGACGGAACGCGCAAGTGGAAGTCCGAGGGCTTCGACCGCCCGTGGCCGAATGAGATCAAGATGAGTGAAGAAGTGAAGCGACGAATCGATCAGATATGGCCAAAACTAGGGCTATAAAGACAGCTTGTTGGAGTAAGAAGTTACCTTCAACCGGGAGGCCACGCCAGATGACGGCCGCCCAACACGTGAACGTGAAGATGCGGAACGCTCTGACCCGCCGCGTCGCCGGTGTTGATCACGACTCGGTAGCCGCTCTCGGCGATGTCCATCTGATTTGCGACTTTCGCGGCGGTGTAAAGGAGATGTCCCATCAACGACAGGTCCAGCTTTGAAGCATCGTTGAGAGATTCTAGGTTATGCTCGCGGGGAATTAACAGCACGTGAACGGGCGCCTGGGGATTCGCATCTTTGATAGCGACAACCTGGTCGTCCTGGTAAACAACCTCGGACGGCAAGTCGCGCGCGACGATGCTACAAAAGATGCAGCTTTGTTCCATGTTTTCCATAATCGTTTATCTTACAGCCAATTATCAACCAAGCTTTGCAATCGAGTCAAATAATAAATGATTCGTGATGCGTGAAACGTGATGGCGTGAAACTTGATGCGTGATCCGTGATGCGCGAACGCATTTCGATTGCTGTTTCACGAATCACGGATCACGGATCACGCATCACCAATCACGGATCACGAATCACGCATCACGAATCACGCATCATTCTCTAACTCTCTCGATATCTGCTCCTACCGCTCTCAACTTTTCCTCTATCTTCTCGTAGCCGCGGTCGATGTGATACACGCGATCGATTATCGTCTCACCTCGCGCGGCCAAGCCTGCCAAGACCAATGAGGCCGAAGCTCGCAAGTCGGATGCCTGGACTCTGGCGCCCGAAAGAGCGTTGCCGCCTTCGACGACTGCCTGCCGCCCGCTCAATCTAACTCGCGCGCCCATACGCAATAACTCAGCCGCGTGCATGAATCGGTTCTCGAATATGGTTTCCGTGATTACAGAGATTCCATCAGCCAGAGTCATCAACGCCATATACTGCGCTTGCATATCGGTCGGGAAACCAGGATGCGGAAGCGTCGTCACATCGGAGCACCTGATATGATTGTCGGTCCCCACACGTAGCGAGAATGCATTAGGATGCTCGATGCGAATTCCGATTTCTTCGAGTTTGTCCAGCACGGCAACAAGAGCCTCGGGATCGCAATTCACGATGTCCAGTTCCCCTCCGGTCATTGCGGCGGCCACCGCGAAGGTTCCAGTCTCGATCCGGTCCGGGATGATTGTGTGCTCCGCGCCCGCAAGCTCATCCACTCCCTCGATGCGAATTGCGCTACGGCCCGCGCCTTCAACTCGCGCGCCCATCTTATTGAGAAGCTCCGCCAGATCGACTATCTCCGGTTCGCGGGCCGCGTTGTTGAGCACGGTCACGCCGTCGGCGAGCGTGGCTGCCATCATAAGATTTTCGGTTCCGGTTACGGTGACGCGGTCGAGGTACAGTTCGCGGCCTTGCAACCGCTTCGCTCGCGCGATGACGTCGCCGCCCTCGATCGCGACAGTGGCCCCCAGCTTTTCAAATCCTCCAAGGTGCAGATCGATGGGGCGCTGACCGATCGCGCAGCCGCCGGGTAGCGATACGCGCGCTTCTCCGAATCGCGCCAGCAGCGGCCCTAACGCCAGAACCGAGGCACGCATCGTCTTGACCAGTTCGTATGGCGCCTCGAAGACCTCGACCTTGGCTGCTGATACCTTGAGCGTTCTCAGCTCGGGCATGAGGATCTCGCAGCCGAGGTCTTCGAGCAGGCGTCGCATCGTGATGATGTCGCGAACGTAAGGGAGATTGTGCAGCGTCACTGTTGCAGGAGTGAGCAACGCGGCGGCCATGCAGGGGAGCGCGGAGTTTTTCGCGCCGCTGATTTGAACGCGACCGTTAAGTGGTCTTCCGCCGATGATTCTAAACTTATCCATCTCTCGACTCGCACGCTCGACAAGCCATGCTACCACAGCGCACTTATTGGTTGTGAGCGGATTCCGCTAAGATGTTATGAAGAAGAGAGTGAGAGTTATGAAGCGTAGGCCAGACTCGCCGAGTCTATAATCTCCCAAGCCGAGTCATCGCGAAGCACGCGTGAGACAAGAGCCGTATGAACCCCGTGACCTGTTCGCTCGGCGGTCACGTGTCCTAGCACCGGTATTCCAAAGAGCGCCAGATCGCCGATGATGTCCATGATTTTGTGGCGCACAAACTCATCGGTGAACCTTAGTCCCTCGCGGTTCAGTATGCCGCCTTCGGGCGTAAGCACAATCGCGTTTTCGAGCGAGCCGCCGCGCGCGAGTCCAAGATTGCGCAGCGCTTCGACTTCATCGAGAAAGCCGAACGTGCGCGCCGGTGCAACCTGCCTGGCGAACTGCCCGTCGGTCAATTCGATCTCGCGACGCTGAGTTCCAATCATGGGGTGAGGAAAATCGATCTGGCATGAAATCGAGAAAGTTTCCGCGGGGCTGATACTCATACGCCGGTCGCCTTGCGCTACGTCGACGTGCTTGAGCACACGCAGAAATTGACGCGGCGCCTCGAGTTGTACGATGCCTGCTTTCTCGATCATTTCTATGAATGGTTCTGCGCTGCCGTCCGTTATCGGCACCTCCAGCGAGTCTACATCGATTATGCAATTATCCAACTGGCTGCCGGCGAGCGCTGCCAGCAGATGCTCGACGGTAGAAATCATTACACCTTGTCGCATCAGCGTCGTCGCATAGCTGACGCGCGCAACAAACTGCGGCGCGGCTGGAATCTCGAAGTTATTGAGGTCAGTGCGCCGAAAGACGTACCCGGTGTAGGCGGGCGCCGGATGAAGCGCTACGCGCGAGGGCTCGCCGGTGTGAAGCCCGTGCCCGTTGATTGATACCGATCGTTTGAGCGTCGTCTGTTGGATCAAAAAAGAGTTGCCTCTGAATTGTTGTAAGACAACTGAGAACGATACTTCGGCAATAAGCGTGCCAGCAAGCGAGACTCTCTTCAACCGATTTTTCTTACAGAAAAGCTCGGCCGCCATTCTCAAGTGTTGCTGTTAAGCAACAGCAGTGTTGTCGGTTGTCAATTGGTCTTTCTTCATTTGTGCCGTTAAACTGCTGGAGGCGCAGTTTCGTGCAAGCAAGCTAAAGCATTGTGCTCAGAACTCGCTTCCCAGGAGGATTGATGAAGGCAACGTCGAGCATTCCAGTTGGAGCCAAAGCTACTCAGGAGATCGAGGTCACAAGAGAGATGACCGTCGCGCACTTTCACGAGCACATGCCCGAAGTCTACGGGACGCCGATAATGATCTATCACATGGAGAACACCGCCGCATCGGTGATACAGCAGTACTTGCCGGATGGATGGGTGACCGTGGGAGTTGTCGTTAACGTCAAACATCTTGCCGCGACGCCAGTCGGCGCGAAGGTGACAACTCGAGCAGAAGTGATTGAGGTGGGTGATAATACAGTAAAGTTCGCGGTCGAGGCCCATGATGGTTTTGAGAAGATCGGGGAGGGCATTCACGTCCGGGCCCCCGTTGAGATGGAACGGTTCATGAAGAAGGTGAATGCGAAGACGGATCACTAGTCATTTGTCATTAGTCATTTGCGATTTTGATTTGTCGTTAGCGGATGCCACGACCCAACAACAAATAACAATGAGTAATGACAAACGACTAATGACAAATGACAAATGACCCTTCTTTCCTTGCGCGTGTATATTGCCGCTTGTTACTTTTGACATCAAGCGGAGGCGCAGGGGGCCTGGTGGTTCTCGCGGGCTTCAAACCCGTTGCGGGTCGTCGAGAGGCGGCCTGGGTGGGTTCGATTCCCACACGCCTCCGCCAGAACCAGAAGTCAGTTGTCAGAGGTCAGCAGGTCACATTCCGTTTATGTCATTCGGGGAGAATTAATCATGGCAAAAGCGAAACTAGCGTGCGTGCAAATGGATGTTGCCATCGGCGAGGTCGAGGTTAATCGCCGAAAGATCATCGAGAGAATTAGAGAAGCCGCCAGGCAGGGAAGTGAATTCACAATCTTTCCCGAATGCGCCTTGACCGGCTACTGCTTCGATTCGCTCGAAGAAGCTGCGCAGTTCGCTGAACCAATTAATGGACCGTCGGCGGAAGCGATCGCCGAAGCGTGTCGCGAGGCCGGCGCGCACGTCGTTGTCGGATTCATCGAAAAGGACGATAGGAGTTTTTACAATGCGGCGATGGTCGTCGGGCCGAACGGAATTGTTGGCGGTTACCGGAAAGTGCACCTTCCGTTTCTTGGGCTCGATAGGTTTGTGACGCCGGGAAACCGACCCTTCGCTGTAATCGATCTCCCCATCGGCAAGATAGGCGCCAACATCTGTTACGACGTAAGTTTTCCCGAAGCGGCGCGGGCGCTGAAACTGATGGGTGCCGAACTGATCGTTCTGCCGACAAATTGGCCACCGGGAGCGTGGCGCACTCCTGAGTTCGTGCTCAATACGAGAGCCTCGGAGAATCACGTTAACTTTGCGGCGGCCAATCGCGTCGGCATCGAGCGCGGCTGGCAGTTCATCGGAAGAAGCAAAGTGATTGACCCTAACGGCGACACTATCGCAGAGGCGTCGCGGGAAGGCGAAGAGATTCTCTTCGCCGAGGTCGATCTTCAGGAAGCTAACAAGAACAGAGTGATCAACGTCGCCGGCGCTTACGAGTTCGATCGGCTCGCCGATCGTAGACCTGAGTTCTACAATGCCATCACTGAAACCGAGTTGACGAAGTCTCGCTCCGCCACATGACCGTCTGCCTTCGTACGGTTAAGTATTTGTTGAAATCTTTCCGTTAGGGACTTTGCGTCGCTCGCGAAGTTCTTGCCCCAGAACAATGCCCTCTTCGATAGCGGGAATCCATTCAGGATTGTGGCGGGCGCGCAGGTAGGCGTATTCCGACGAATAACCGTATTTGACCAGATTGGCCGCGTGCGCTTTGGCCACGGCGAGACAGTTGGCAACACTGATGCGGCCTTCGTGCTGGCGAATGAATGCCAGAAACTGCGGCAGATGGGCAAACGTTGTGATCT